>JANLQE010000250.1:0-3149 GCA_031367625.1 Bacteroidota bacterium | reverse complement strand
ATACTCAATCAGGTATGGTAATGCCTGTACTGCATACCAGGCCGGGTTGCTGGTATATTCTACCGTTAGTGCATGATTGGTAAGAGAGCCTGATGAAGCGGAGTTTAATAATTTATCAAACCTAAAATTTTTGGTTGTTGTATTGCGCATATTCAACGGCAGGGTTTCTGTTACCAGCATTCGGTTGGTAAGCACCGGCAGTGCAGCTTCTTCGCCATCGGTGTAAGAAGCCCCCTCCTGGCCTCCCCCGGCGGGGGAAGGATTTGCAACAGCTTTTATGCGGTACGTTAAAGCGCTGTTGAAACTTATCGGTATGCCTATCGGAAATTTTACGGCAAAACTTTGCCCTGCGGCTACAGTAAAATATTGAGTGGGGAAAATATTTTTAAACCAGCCATCTACCGATTTATTTGTTGCCGCATCAAAAAGTTCCAATTGCGCTGTGCCGGTAATTTCCTTATCGCTCAGGTTTACAATTTTAGCAGAAAATTCTATAGCATCGCCTTCCCGTAAAAACCGGGGCGCATTGGGCTGCACCATCAGCGGCTTTTGAGTAATGACTGTTTTTTCTGAATAGCCGCTTGCCAGATCTTTGGTATGCGACAGCGTCATCATTTTCCATTGCGTTAATGCTTCGGGAATGGTAAATGAAAAAGAAATACTTCCGTTTGCATCTGTGGTTAATGAAGGAAAGAAGAAAGCTGTTTCGTTGAAGTTTTTTCGGATTTGGATCGCATTATTATTTAATTGCTTTGGTGTTTCAATCTCAGTAGAGTCTGATGTTTTATCATCAGCTTTTACTTCTTCTATTTTTTTATATCTCCCAGGGTTTTTTAAGGCATCTTGCACGCTTGGAGCAGCAGCAACTTTGCTGTTGTCTGACTCTATAGATCTATTTCCTCTAATTTGAATTCCAGATACTTTTCCTTCTAACATTCTTCCTATATAATACCCCTCACTCCATCCATTATTTACCAATTCATCGTAAGATTTTTCAGGCAGTGCGGCATAATTATTTTTGATATTATTTATCTCCTGAGAATTTACGACCCCAAACCCATTGGCTGCCCAGGTTACAGCGCCACCCAAACCAGGCCAGATAGATTTTAAAGAAACCCAGCTATGCGGTTTAAACTGATCCAGCGAGGCATCGTACATGCTGATCAACGTTTCTGCTGCTACTTTTTCTGATTTATCTCCCGTAATTTTTATGGTCCATTTTTCCTGGCTGCCCGGTAAAATTTTATCCCGGAAAGTTTCATAGCTGATGTTTAAATCTTTATTACTCCATGGAACAGAAAAGAATTCGTTGCCATTGTAAACCCGGTTGTGCTGCACAAATGCATAGCTCATGCTCATACCGCCACGGTCATTTTCTGTTACCGTAATTTCATTGCTGTATGGGTTTGTGTTGCTGATAGTTGGATAAACAGTATTGGTAATATTATCAACTTTACTCAACGAATGTATGAGCCAGATTTTTTCAAAACCGGTGGCTATGCTGTAGCTGATTTTTTCTCCCGGCTCAGCCGAAGCATTTTTTACATCAACGGTAACAGCAGGCCTCACCCCATCCCTCTCCCCGTCCGTACCGGCACGGGCGGGCAAAGGAGAGAGGGAAGAAGAAGTCAACTCCAAATACTTTTCCGCTCTTACTTCTTCGCCATATTTATCTTTTGTGGTAACAATTATTTTATACCAACCAGCTACAAGTTGCTTATCATTGACGATTGACCATTTACCATTGACTTTTGTTGTATCAGTCATATCAATACGTTTTGCTTCTACCGCCCATTTGCCTGGCTGGTCTTCATCTGCATAGGCATCGTAAGGAAAATCTTTTGTATATTCTTCCTTTGTCATCACAAACTGGTCGGGCATATTCCAATAACGTGCCCTGAAAATACGGTTGGGAGATTGTAATTTATACACAGTAAAATTTACCAATGTTTTTTCAAACAGGCCATTCATATTGGTACTGGTGATCTTTATATTTTTAAAACTGTCAGCGGGCATTTTATCTGCTGCAATAATATTTACCTGCAATGCCTGATATGCTACGGCTACAGAAGTATTGCCACTTCTTGTTTCGCCATTGATATCTGTTATATCTGCACTCACTTCATAATAAAATGCTGGCTGATTTTTTTTGTCCGCAGTTTCATCAGGTATAGCTTTAAATATTATAAAGAATTCTCCATTAGCGTTGGTAACCGTTTCGCCATTGGTAATTTCCATTTCTTCCCGGTTGCCATAAGGGGGCCATATTTTTCTGTAGCCGCCCCAGCCAAGCCAAACCGGGTATTGCACTTTACGTACAACCCTGTACGTTACCTTGGCGCCATCAATATTATTACCGGCATAAGCTTTTGCATTACCGGTAATTTTTATGCTGTCATTAATTTTATAAGTGCCTTGCGGTTTTTTTATTTCTACCAAAAATTTAGGGCGCTTATATTCTTCTACACTAAAATACTGGATAGATTGATTGGAAGAATCCTGCAGGTGAAACTGGCCATTCAATCCGCCATCCGGCAATTTAAAACTACCATTGTACGAACCGTATTCGTTGGAGACAACTTTTAAGCTTCCTGCTTTTTGATTGTTGGCGTCAAACAAAATAAGCGTTGTTTTATAATTGACAGCTACGGTGCTTTTCTTACTGGCGCTATCTGTGCTTACTACAATGCCCTTAAAAAAAACGGTTTGCCCAGGGCGGTAAATGCTTCTGTCGGTAAATAAGAAAGTTTTTTTGCTGCTGCGGCTTTCGTAACTGTTGTAATAATAAGAGTAATAAGTATCATCAGTAAACAGCTCATCGCCATTGTATTTTACCTGAAAATAATTATTGTAATTATTATCTTTCTGTTTTTTTAATTTGATGTAACCATTTTTATCGGTGGTATATTTTTCTTTTTTTGTTTCCTCATAATTGCGGCTGGTATAATTATAAGTTTGCTGCCAAAGCTGCACTTCTGCATTGGCAAGCGGCTGGCCATTATCCCGGTTCAGTACATACAATTCGTCTTTGTTATTAGTGATGTAGCTGATGTTACTCACATAAATAATTTGCCGGGCAAGATAATTATTACTCATGCTAAAATCGGGATTGATGCTTGCCAGAATAATATAAGTTCCGGTTGGTAATG
>JANLQE010000172.1:0-12136 GCA_031367625.1 Bacteroidota bacterium | reverse complement strand
CCAAAAGCGCAGGCAATGCTGGAAATTTGTATGGTACGTATGCCCAATCAAAATTTAAGTGATGATGATGCCCGCAACTTACTTGAGTACATGCGCAAAAATGATGGCGTAAAATAGTATTCAATGTTTAGATTATGAACCAGGGATATTTTATTTATACCTGGTTTTTTTAAAAATTATTATTCGATATTTTCTAACTGATGGAATTTGTTTTCATCAGAAAAATAAACCTTTGCCTTTACTTTCAGGTAAGCGCATTAATTTCTTTAACCAATAATGCATTTTATGAAAAAGATTTTATTTTCAATTTTATCCCTTGCCTTTGCAATTACCCTGTTAAGCATTTCCGGATGTAAACCCAAAAATGCAGGGGATTCTATCAGTGGTGATGCAGCTTCCAGAGTATTTGTAGCGCCTGGAAAATATGATGAACTGTACAATTTTGTTTCTGGCGGCTTTAGCGGCCAGGTAAGCGTTTACGGCATACCGTCAGGCCGTTTGCTCCGGGTAATTCCCGTATTTTCTGTTGACCCTGAAAAAGGTTGGGGTTACAGTGAAGAAACAAAACCAATGCTCACCACCTCACATGGCGATGTGCCCTGGGACGATCAGCATCACCTTGACCTTTCACAAACAAATGGTGAAATTGACGGACGCTGGTTATTTGCCAATGCCAATAATACACCAAGGGTTGCACGGATTGATCTTAAAACTTTTCGTACTGCAGAAATCATTGAAATACCTAACAGCGCAGGCAATCACTCTTCTCCTTTCATTACAGAAAATACGGAGTATGTAGTTGCAGGCACACGTTTTAGTGTTCCGATGGATAATGAAAACGGCGATGTTCCCATTGACAGTTACAAGAAAAATTTTAAAGGAACCATCAGTTTCATCAGCGTAGCGCCAACAGACGGTGAAATGAAAATAGCTTTTCAACTTTTATTGCCAGGAATGAATTTTGATTTAAGCCATAGCGGTAAAGGGCCAAGCAGCGGATGGTTTTTCTTTAGTTGTTATAATTCTGAACAGGCACACACACTATTGGAAGTAAATGCCTCAAAGCGGGATAAAGATTATATCCTTGCAGTAAACTGGAAAAAAGCTGAAGAGCTTGTAAAGCAGGGAAAAGGGAGAAAGCAGTCAGTAAAATATGCGCATAATAAATATGATGAGGGTACACATACAGGTAGCTCTAAAATAGAAACAGAAACAATTGTGCTGGATGTAAAAGATTTTCCGGGTATTGTATATATGATCCCCTGCCCTAAATCGCCGCATGGTTGTGATGTAGATCCTACAGGAGAATATATTGTAGGCAGCGGAAAACTGGCTGCGTTAATTCCTGTTTTTTCTTTCAGCAAAATTCAACAGGCTATTGCCAACAAAACTTTTGATGGTGATTATGAAGGAATACCTGTATTAAAATATGAATCTGCTTTGCATGGTGAAGTAAAGAAACCCGGCTTAGGCCCATTGCATACTGAGTTTGATGGCAAAGGAAATGCTTATACCACTTTCTTTATTTCATCAGAAATTGTAAAATGGAGCATTAAAGATTTAAAAGTATTAGACAGGCAACCAACTTATTATTCTCCCGGCCATCTTTGCATACCCGGTGGCGACACAAGAAAACCTTATGGAAAATATTTAATTGCCTATAATAAAATTACTAAAGACAGGTATTTGCCAACAGGCCCCGAACTTGCACAAAGCGCCCAGTTATTTGATATCAGTGGAGATAAAATGAAACTGCTGGCCGATTATCCAAGCATTGGCGAACCGCATTATGCACAGGCCGTGCCGGCAGCGTTGATTACAAAAAATTCTTTAAAAATATTTAAATTAGAAGATAATAAACATCCTTATGTAAGCCTTGGCGAAAAGCAATCAAAAGTAGTACGGGAAGGAAACAAAGTTCATGTTTACATGACTGCCATCCGCTCTCACTTTTCGCCGGATAATATTGAAGGTGTACAATTGGGTGATGAAGTTTATTTTCATCTTACCAACCTGGAGCAGGATTGGGATGTGCCACATGGCTTTGGTGTAAAAGGTGCATTGAATGCTGAATTGCTGGTAATGCCGGGAGAAACACAAACCCTTAAATGGATTCCGGACAGAGTTGGTATTTCACCAATTTACTGTACCGATTTTTGTAGTGCATTGCACCAGGAAATGCAGGGTTATGTAAGGGTATCTGCAAAAGGTTCTGCTGTGCCAATATCTTTCAGCCTTGGTAAAAATTCTGATGCTTTGGATTCTATCTTAAAAAAATAACACTTAAAATAAACAGGCCGCAGTGGCCGGTGTCCACCGCCGTGGCTGGTGTCCGCACCGGCCACTGTTTAAACATAAAAATTATTAAGCCAAAAAACAGTAACATGAAAAATTTAATAAAATTATTTTGTATCACGTTATTTCCATTAATGATTTCCTGCAACGAACAAACTAAAACTGCATCATCAGATACTTCAGCATCAACTACCGCAGGTGCAGGCGGGCAGGAAGCTGTAAAAGATGATGAGTCACAAAAAGATGTAGTAAAAGTTGCGATGTCTTCTAAAGATCATACAACATTGGTAGCTGCATTAAAGCAGGCCGGGCTTGTAACTTCTCTTTCAAATGCAGGGCCGTTTACTGTGTTTGCGCCTACCAATGCGGCTTTCGGTAAATTACCTGCAGGTACTGTTGATGGATTAATGAAGGATGATAAAAAAGAAGACCTGCAGAATATTCTTCAGTACCACGTGTTCATGTCTGCATTAAAGCCGGAATCTTTTACAGATGGGCAAACTTTGGGAATGGTAAATGGAGATAATGTAACAGTAACTGTAAAAGATGGAAAAACCATGCTGAATAATTCAGCAACTATTATAACATCAATACCCGCATCCAACGGCATGATATATGTTATTGATGGAGTACTGTTACCAACTGCTAAAAAGTGATAAAAAACCGGGCAGGTGCTGATGTTATTTTAATTAAAATTGCTAAAGTTCAAAGCCCATTATTTAAAAGGTTAACTGTGAAATTTTTACATGGTTAACTTTTTATTTTTAATTTTAGTTATGAAAAATATACAATTAACAGGATTAGTGAGAACAATTATTTTTGTTTGTGGCCTGGCACTGGTAGGGGTTTTGTTTGTACCGCTTTGGCAAATAGAGTTGAATGCCCCGCAATATCCTGAAGGGTTGATTTTAAAAATGTATCCACATAAAATTGCAGGTAATGTAGATATTATCAACGGCCTTAATCATTATATCGGCATGAAAACTTTGCACACCGCAGATTTTATTGAGTTTACTATTCTGCCGTATATAATTATTTTTTTTGCAGTATGTTGTTTATTAGTTGCCCTGTTTCTTAAAAAAAGAAAATGGCTGGTAACTCTTTTTATCATGTTTGTTTTATTTGGAGCAATAGCCATGGCAGATTTCTGGAGATGGGAATATAATTACGGGCACAATTTAAGCCCTGATGCCGCCATACAAATACCGGGCATGGCTTATCAGCCACCTTTAATAGGCTATAAAAAATTATTGAATTTTGGCGCTTATTCCATACCTGATACTGGTGGATGGATTTTTGTTGCTGTAGGGGCGTTATTATTAACCGCTTTAATTATACAATTTAAAAGTAAAAAAAAGCAGTCGGTTGCCGGCGTTAATAAAATAAACACAGCAGTTGCTGCATTTTTTATTTTTGGATTTATGTCTTGTAATACAGTTCCACAGCCTATTAAACTCGGTGCCGATGCCTGTAGTTTTTGCAAAATGAGTATATCAGATAACCGTTTTGGGGCAGAAATAATTACCAAAAAAGGAAAGGTTTTTAAGTTTGATGATATGCATTGTTTGCTTGAGTTCAGAAAAGCCAATACCATTAATAACAACGATATTAAAGAAACTTATTTAGTAAATTTTTATGAACCGCATAATTTTATTGATGCCCCCAAAGCATTTCTCTTAAAAAGTGACGGGCTGCATTCACCAATGAACGGCAATGTTGCGGCCTTTAGTGATGAAAATAAATTAAAACAGGCTGTGCCAAAATTTAATGGCGAAGCAGTTGGTTGGGATGCGCTTTTAAATGAACATTAATGAAAAAAAATGTCAACTTTATAATCATAATCCTGTTTCTTTTTGCAGCAATACCTGCAGAAGGAAAAACTATTTCTGTCGGTAAATCCAAACTTTATCAATCTATACAGAAAGCGATAGACATTGCCGAAAATGGAGATACTGTTTTGGTGTATCCAGGGATTTATAAAGAACAGAATATTATTATTCAAAAATCAATTGTATTAAAAGGTGTTAATTTTCCGGTACTGGATGGAGAAAATAAATATGAAATCATTTCTATAAAAACCAGTAATGCCACAGTAGATGGTTTTAAATTGCAACACACCGGCAGGTCAGAAATAAAAGACATTGGCGCTATAATGATCTACGACAGTTACCATGTGTCTGCTATCAATAATATTTTAGATGATACCAATTTTGGTATCTATGTGCAGAACAGTAAAAGCTGTACCATAAAAAATAATTCTATAACGGCTTATGGTAAAGATGAAGTGCAAAGCGGTAATGGCATTCATTGCTGGCGTTCGGACAGTTTGATAATCATCGCCAATAAAATCCAGGGTCACCGGGATGGAATTTACTTTGAGTTTGTAACCAATTCTTTGGTTTGGAGAAATATCAGTACCCAAAATGTACGCTATGGCATACACTTTATGTTCTCTCATCATGATACTTATATTGGAAATATATTTGAAGAAAATGAATCGGGTGTAGCCGTGATGTACACTAACCATATACACATGTACAATAATTTTTTTCTTAATAACTGGGGCGATGCAGCTTATGGTATTTTGCTGAAAGATATTACAGACAGTGATATTTCCGGAAATCATTTTACAAAAAATACGGTTGGCATACACATGGAAGGATGCAGCCGCATTAATTTATATAAAAATATTTTTTTCAATAATGGCTGGGCGGTAAAGATCCAGGCAAGTTGCGATAACAATGATTTTACCCATAATAATTTTATAAGTAACACTTTTGATATTGGTACCAATGGCTCACTGGTGCTCAATACTTTTGATGGAAATTACTGGGATAAATATGAAGGATACGATCTTAACCGTGATAAAGTTGGCGATGTGCCTTACCATCCGGTAAGTATGTATTCCATGATCATTGACAGCAATCCCTCTGCCCTTATGCTTTTTCGCAGCCTCATTGTTTCTTTATTAGATAAAAGCGAAAAAATACTGCCCGGCATAACCCCGGAAAAATTAAAAGATGAAAAACCTTTAATGACAGCTTTGCCATTATGATTGTTGCAAAAAATATAACCAAACAATTTGGAAAATTAAAAGCGCTGGATAATGTATCGGTTACATTTTCAAAAGGAGAATGTATTGCATTACTTGGGCCAAATGGTAGTGGTAAAACTACGTTGATAAAATCATTGCTTGGTATGATAGTGCCTGATAGCGGCTCTATACATTTTAATAACGAATTAATTACAGGTAAATGGAGGTACCGCAGCCAGGTTGGTTATATGCCGCAGATAGGCCGCTATCCGGAGAATATGAGCATTGCACAGGTGATAGATATGATGAAAGACATCAGGAAGGAAACCAATAAAGTGCATGATGAAGAACTAATAAAAGGTTTTGGCCTGGAAAATATTATGCATAAAAAAATGCGCACTTTATCCGGCGGTACTACGCAGAAAGTAAGCGCCAGCCTTGCTTTTCTCTTTAACCCTGCTGTGTTGATACTGGATGAACCCACTGCCGGGCTTGATCCGCTTTCTTCAGAATTACTAAAACAAAAAATAATTACCGAGAAACAAAATGGTAAATTAATCCTTATTACTTCGCATGTATTAAGCGAACTGGACGATTTAATTACCGAAGTATTTTATATGCAGGACGGAGAATTATTGTTTCATAAAAAACTATCTGCGCTTAAAGAAGAAACAGGGGAAGAAAAATTATCTAAGGCGATTGCAAAAATAATGAGCGCACAGGAAGCATGAAAAAAATACTAAAATATGTAATCGTAGATATTGTTCAGAATAAGATTGTATTGATCTATACTTTTTTACTGCTTGTAATATCGTTAAGTGTTTTTAACCTGGAAAATAATGCTGCAAAGGGATTACTCAGTTTATTAAATATCATTCTCATCATTGTTCCATTGATCTGCATTATTTTTTCTACCATTTATATTTATAACAGTGCAGAGTTTATTGAACTTTTGGTAAGCCAGCCGCTAAAAAGAAGAACCATCTGGCTGAGTATTTTTTCAGGATTATCTGCCTCATTATCTTTAGCTTTTTTTATTGGTGCCGGCATTCCTATTCTGCTTTATCATGCAGATGCAACAGGAATAATGATGATTGCTATGGGGCTTTTTTTAAACGTGGTATTTGTAAGCATTGCTATGCTGGCCGCAAGCCTTACGAGAGATAAAGCAAAAGGCATAGGGCTTTCTATATTGCTATGGCTTTATTTTTCACTGATCTTCGATGCATTGGTATTATTCTTTTTATTCCAGTTTCAGGAGTATCCTTTAGAAAAGATAATGGTGGTTTTAAGTTTTCTGAATCCTATAGACCTTAGCCGTATCCAGATACTTTTACAAATGGACATCTCTGCACTGATGGGCTACACGGGCGCCATCTTTCGTGAATTTTTCGGTAACAGTACCGGTATTATTCTTTCTTTTTTAGGCTTAATAATCTGGATCATTTTACCACTAATGATCTCATTAAGAAAATTTAAAAGCAAGGATTTGTAAAAGGCTTTTATTTATATAGTTATTTAAACATTGTCCAGCATTTTTTTACGGGATGGGTTTATAAAAAAAGAAAATTTACTAAAAATAGCTAAAGAAATTATTAATATTCTTCTACTGTTGATAAGGTAATTTTTTATTTACCACTTTGCGGTTTAACTGTTTGCCATTTAATTTTTCTTCATTAAAATACCTTTCTCTTTTAAATCTTTCACAATCCGTTTGCTGTAATTGGCGGCCAGTTCCGATGTAGAGGAAGGGTCAAAGGCTTTTGATTGTACCGAATATTTTAAATCTGTACTGTTTTAAATCATATAGGTTAGATTCAAGAAAATATTGGGTAGATGTAGTATAATAACCTGGCTCATATACACGGTCATATACAGTAGTGTAATACCGGCCAAATCTGTTGTATCTGTAGCCTACGGGCTGATAACTTACATTGCCGGGGTTGTAATCTTTTTCTTTTGATTTGTCTAACAAAACGGTGGTAAGCACGGCATCATAGCCGCTGGATTTTAACTGGGCTGCCACATCTTCTTCTTTAAGTTTTGCAAATGCTTTTGGCCCATATTCTGCCAGGGCTGATACTGCATTGTAGCCTAACGAATGTAGCTGGTTCACCAACTGGGTTTCTACATTATCCCTGATGCTCCTGTCTTTTTGATTAAATATGCCGAACACAATTATTTTATTGTAGTTATTTTTTTGTGCATCGTCTGCCTTCCAG
The DNA here is from genome assembly GCA_031367625.1 of Bacteroidota bacterium. GTDB lineage: Bacteria > Bacteroidota > Bacteroidia > Chitinophagales > Chitinophagaceae > Ferruginibacter. The sequence goes on along the minus strand of JANLQE010000172.1, from coordinate 4,585 downwards.
GAAGAAGTGATTTTTGTATTGCTGCAGGATATTAAAAATAATAGTCCTGCCAGAAAAATTAATTTCAGTTGTTTCATAAAATATTCTTTTAAGTTTTATAAAACAAATCCTGTTCCAGCATTGCTTAAATTTATCTTAATATAAAAGTGCAGGTTGTGGCATGTCGCTGTGAGTCCAAGCGGCTTTTAAAATTGCGCCATACTTAGCTGTTCTGCTGCCGCTAAACCTTTCTATTTGTTCAAGTCCACTTAAAGCATAAAAATTCCTGGGGTTTTGTTTTAAATCCTGTTCCAGTATCATCCAGGCTTTTGTATAATTCTTTTGTAATAAATAAGCATGAGCAAGGTAATGCCGGGATGGAATCAGCCAATCACGGGGTTCGTTATAAATTAAAGCATCTTCAAATTGTACGGCTGCTGTAAAGTGGCTGATGGCATCTTCTAAGTTTTTTTCTTTTTCAGCAATAGTACCCTGTAAAATTTGCTCCACCAGTTTGCATGTTGAAATGGGTGCATTAAAAGGGTTAAGTACCACCAGCAAATCTTCTCTTTTCATTGCCTGTTGCATTTGGGTCAATGCAGATTTGGCTTCATTTATTTTGCCGGTATTGGCATACGCTAAACCATTTGCCCAAAGTTGTAAAACCCTTGCAAATCCATATCCGGCAGGTATTGCAGCAGTACTTAATTGTTTCTTCCATTTGCCATAGCGTACATTTACCAGTTGTGGTATTACGTAAACATATTGTACAAAATTTCCGCTTGGTTGTGGAAGGGAAAGGAAGGCGGTATCAAAACTGGCCACACAGGCTGCTGCTTCTTTTTTAGCTTCTTCATAATTGGGCAGCATCATGGCACAGGCTGTTTTCATGTGCAGGTTATGTATCAGGTATAAGGGGGCATTATTTACAACAGCAGGATATAAAGCCAGGTATTGATTATACCCGTTTACTGATTTGGCATTAACCGCTTCCCCCTGCCGGTAATTTCCTGTGCGGATGTATATGTGCGAAGGCATGTGTACCATGTGCGATACGGATGGCATCATTTTGCTAAGCCTGTCTGCGCTAGCCAGTGCTCTTCCGGGGTTTGGCGATGCTTCTACAGCATGAATATAATAATGATTGGCACCAGGATGCAAGGGGTGCAGTTTTAAATTTTTTTCCAGCACTGATAAAATTTCGGGAGTCCAGCTATAAGGTGATCCATCATGCTTCCAATATTCCCAGGGATGTTGCAGCATCAGTGCATCAGCATACAATGCTGCAATATCTGCATCAGCAGAAAATTTATTGTAAGCGGCTTTCATTTGTTGTGCATAAGCAGCATTCAGGGAAATGCGGCTAATGGTGCTGTCTGCGCTATACCTCAATTGCATGGCCTCTATCAATGCCTTTTCTTTTGCGGTTACTGTTGGTGCCAGGGCCATTGCTTTTTTTGCAGCCATAAGCGCATTGGGCGTGGCAGCATATTCAATGTCATTAATATTGGGGCCATAAGCCAGTGCTTCTGCCCAGTACAGCATTGGGTTTGAAGCATCAAAGCCCTGAGCTTTTTTAAAAGATGCCATGGATTCTATGATGTGAAAAGCATAATACATGTTGATGCCCTGGTTAAAATAAAAACGGGCACTATCTGACCGGGTATCTATATTCCAACGGTAGCTACCCCAGCCGGGCAATGGTTTCATGGTGTTGCCAAGGCTGTCTGCGTCCAGCAGATTCCAATCCGGGCTGCAATGAAAAATAGTTTTGTTTTTATAAACTTCCTGCCGGCTTATTTGCCCCAGCGAAATCTTCTGCTGTTGGTTTAGTTTAAATCCTAATACAATAGTCAGGGCAAGAAGCGCTTCTGCCAATAAAATTTTTTTATTCATGATCTGCTTTTTTACATTACCAAGATATTTAATTTGTATTAAAAAACAGTATTGAACAAAGTTAAAGGCTCATTTAAATTTTATAAACAACTGTGGGAAAAACTGTTTTGCTAAAAACCATAGCAATCTTTTATATTCGCAGGCTTAAAGCGTTACTTAAAACAATTTAAGTAACGGGGAGCATAGCTAATGTTTGTAACCAAAAAAGAATATGGCAGAAAAAGATTTATTTGATTATACAGAAGATAATATCCGCAGCCTGGAATGGCAGGAGCATATACGCCTGCGGCCCGGCATGTACATAGGAAAGCTTGGCGATGGCAGCAGCCCGGATGATGGCATTTATGTATTGCTGAAAGAGGTGATTGATAATTGCATTGATGAGCATACCATGGGGCATGGCAAACATGTAGATGTAAAGATTGATGGCAAAATAATTACGGTAAGAGATTATGGGCGTGGTATTCCGCTGGGCAAAGTGGTAGATGTAGTGAGTAAAATGAACACCGGCGCAAAGTACGATAGCAAAGCATTTCAAAAAAGTGTGGGTCTTAATGGCGTTGGGTCAAAGGCAGTGAACGCACTGAGCCATTATTTTAAAGTAACGGCTTACCGGGAAGGAAAAGAAAAAACCGCAGAATTTGAAAGAGGTATTTTGACAAAAGAATTTAAAGAAGCTCTCACTAAAGAAGAGAACGGCACATTGGTAACTTTTATTCCGGATGAAACTATTTTTAAAAATTTTCATTTTGTACCGGAATATTTAGATAACCAGTTTTGGAATTACTGCTACCTTAATGCGGGGTTGGTAATGAATCTTAATAATAAAAGATTTGTAAGTAAGAATGGCCTGCTGGATCTGCTGCAGCGCAAAACAAACGAAGATGAAATAAGGTATCCTATTATTCATTTAAAAGGAGAAGATATAGAACTGGCCCTTACACATGAAAGTGCGTACGGCGAAGAGTATTACAGTTTTGTAAACGGCCAGTTTACCACGCAGGGAGGCACACACCTGGCGGCTTTCAGGGAAGGATATGTAAAAACCATCCGGGAGTTTTATAAAAAAGATTATGATGCGGCAGATATAAGGGGCAGTATTTGTGCGGCGATTTCTGTAAGGGTGCAGGAGCCAATTTTTGAAAGCCAGACCAAAACAAAACTGGGTTCTCAAACGGTGTATGAAGGCGGCCCAAGTATGAAAAATTTTATCGGTGATTTTTTAGGAAAGGAACTGAATAATTTTTTGCATCGCAATACAGCCACTGCTGATGCATTGAGAAAACGTATCGAACAAAATGAAAGAGAACGCAAGGAACTGGCAGGTATAAAAAAACTGGCGAATGAAAGAGCAAAAAAAGCCAACCTGCATAATAAAAAATTGCGTGACTGTAAGTTTCATTACAACGATGAGGCCACCGGAAAAGATAAAGATAACATTATAGAAAAACAAAAAGAAAGTACTATTTTTATTACAGAAGGAGATAGTGCCAGTGGTTCTATTACCAAAGCAAGAAGCGTAAATACACAGGCAGTTTTCAGTTTGCGGGGCAAGCCCTTAAATTGTTTTGGCCTTACTAAAAAAGTAGTGTATGAAAACGAAGAATTTAATTTGCTGCAACATGCACTGAATATAGAGGAAGGTTATGAAGGCCTGCGGTATAATAACATTGTAGTAGCTACCGATGCCGATGTGGATGGTATGCATATACGTTTATTGCTGATGACTTTTTTTCTGCAGTTTTTTCCTGACCTGGTAAAAAACCAACACGTATATATTTTAGAAACGCCTTTGTTCAGGGTAAGAAATAAGCAGGAAACTATTTATTGTTATGATGAAAAGGAGAAACAGGCCGCTATAAAAAAATTAGGCACAAAACCAGAGATAACACGGTTTAAAGGATTAGGGGAAATCAGTCCCGATGAATTTGCCCGCTTCATTAGCGCTGATATGAAACTACAGCCGGTTATCATGGAGCAGGGAGAGCATGTGCAAAATTTATTGGAATATTACATGGGTAAAAACACTCCGCAAAGGCAGGATTTTATTATAGATAATTTAAAAGTAGAATTGGATCTGGTAGAAGATGTAGTTAATGGGCAATGAGCAATGGGCAATGGGCAATGGGCAATGGGCAATGGGCAACAATAATATAACCATTAAAAATACAAATTAATTATCATGGAGCCTATAACCCGAAACTCGTAACCCTTAACCCGCAACCCTTAATCCGCAACACGTAATTTTTATGTTTGAATTTCATCTTGATAAAAAAAAATATTTCGAAATAAACATTGCCAATGTTAAAGAATATGTGCTGCCGTTTATTGAAGAAAAATTTTTGGTAAAACCCGGCATGCGTGTGCTGGAAATTGGCTGCGGAGAAGGTGGTGTGCTGAAAACATTTTTAGATAAAGGCCTTATTGGTGTTGGTGTAGAGTTGGATGAAGTGAGATTAATAGAAGCAAGAAAATGGCTTGGAGAAGAAATAGCGCAAAACAAAGTGCAGTTTATTTCTAAGAATATTTATGATACTGATGTTGACAAAGATCTTGGTGGAAAGTTTGATATTATTTTGCTGAAGGATGTAATAGAGCATATACCTGACCAGCCAAAAATTATGGCATATATGCAAACGTTTCTTACACCTGGCGGTGTAATATTTTTTGGCTTTCCTCCCTGGCAAATGCCCTTGGGCGGGCACCAGCA
>JANLQE010000203.1:0-2862 GCA_031367625.1 Bacteroidota bacterium | reverse complement strand
TCTTTGGCTATACTTTTAGGGGGTCAATTTGAGCCGGAATAAGGGGGTCAATTTAAAATGGCCGAAGGGGGTCAGTTTGTTTTGGCGGAAGGGGGTCAATTTGCGTGGATTTTCCAGCAACATGTGTATTTACGCTAATATACGCTACTCTCACATATTAAACAATATTTCTTTCTGCTTCATTTTTAACATTTTATCTAAAAAAACGCTATTTTATATGGGTAGCGCAAATACAGCTGGCTACAATTTTAAATCGTCAAGCGGACTGATGATTTTAAGCAGGTCTTTATTGCTGGTATGCAGGTATATTAAGGTTGTTTTTATGTCGTTGTGTCCAAGCAGTTTCTGTATCATTGTTACATCGGTACCTCTTTCTACCAGGTGGGTGGCAAAACTGTGCCGCAGGCTGTGCATGCCTCCGGGCCGCAGTATGCCTGCTTTTTGTTTAGCTGCCTGTAGTACTTCCTGCAGGCTTCTTACGCTATACGCTGTATCTTTTTTTTCTCCTTCAAACAGCCAGCCTTTTTTATTGGGCTTATATTTTATGGCATACTCCCGCAGCATAACCAGCAATACAGGGCTCAGGTTTACCAGCCTGTCTTTTTTGCCTTTGGCCGCCTGTATAAATATGGTCATGCGCTGGCTGTTTATATCTGTTGTTTTAAGTGTTGTTATTTCACTTACCCTTAGCCCGGCTCCATAGGCCAGCATAAGCATACACTTGTGTTTTAGGTTGGTTACACTTTTTAAAATACCGGCTATTTCATTTTGGCTAAACACTTTGGGCAGCAGGTGCTTCTTTTTTGGCCTTGGTATTTCAAAGAAAAACTTTTCTCTTTTGAGCACCTGCTCAAAATAAAATTTTAGGGCATTTAGCCTGCTGTGGGCCGTGTTTTCGCTGATGCATTCTTTAGTGATGGCATACAGCATATACCTTTTTATATCTGCCGGCAAAAGGCTGTGTGCTGGTTTATTTTTTAGCAGTTGCAGCAGTTGCATCAGCTCGTTGCAATAAGTGCGGATGGTGCTGGGGCTGTAGGCTTTTAATTTTAATTGAGTGGTAAACTGTTGTAATGCGGTTAAGTTTTCGGCTCCCATATTCCAGGCTGGGGTGGCCATTGGGTGGGTTGTTTTTTTTACTGCAGGTTTTTGCACAATGGCTTGGGGCATGGTGGGTGGCTGGCATATTTGCTGTTGCCCGGCCTGGGCAGCCAGTACCTGTTTTCTTTTTTGCAAATAGGGTTTTAATAAACTGTTGTCGATAGTGGCAGTACTGCCAGCAGCATTGATAATGGCGGCATGGTTTTCTTTGCTCAATGGCAGGTACCAGCATTTATTGCTGTGGCTCCATCGTATGCCGGGTGTTTTTTTTATCTGCTGGTTAAGCTTTGTATTGCTGTTGAAGCAGATGGCTATGTTTTCGGTGCCGTTATGTATCAATGGCTTTAATGTGATGGATTGCATAACGAAATATAAAAAATTAAATGATTATTTCAAAATAGGAGTTAGGCAGCGTACTTATTGCAGGTATTAAAAAGCTGCTGAAATTTTATAAGTTTATCAATATTCAATACCGCATTGTTTATCATACAAAGGGGTTTTGTATACAACGGCTACGGCTTGGTGATGTGGCGGCATTTGAAAATCGTCAGCCCATAACCGATGCTAAATTTATAACTAAAAGTTCATTGTTTTATTCTATTGCTTGGTGTTATTCGTCGGCTGGAACTGAAGCCGATTAGCAAACAAAAAGCTGAGAATATATTCGTCGCCCCGCCATATTGCCAAACTGCATTTTGGCAGCAGTGTTTCTTCATTTTGATAGTTGTTGCTTTTGGGTTTTATTGTTAAAACATCTTCGCAATCACATTTCCTATCGCCTGCCATAAGGGAGTATCCCTTAGATCCCAGCATATTTTATGTAATAAACTAAATGCAAACACCACACTAAAAGGGCTGATTCGTTTTGTACGCAATGAATCAACAAGGGTAATGATTCCTACAAGTGACAGGACAATGATGATGCCATTTGAAAACCCTTGAATACCCAAATAAGTCTCTAATATCCTGTCCAAAGCAGGACTAATAAAGAGAAATGCTGTGCTGCACATAAAGCGCATGTGCAGTGCAGCATTTTTTCTGTAAAAAATGGCCAGTGAATATAGAATGGCAAAAAAGACAATGTCCGGAAAAGTTACTGCAAGAAATCTTACAGCAAGGTGTTGCCCTCCTTCTGCTAATCCAGAAAAATAATTATCTCTATTAGCCAAATACAAAGCTAGTACCACTAATGGTGCCAGGACATAGCTGAGGGCACCCACCCACCGATGCCATTTGATCTTTCCTTTCAGGATAAGTATAGGCTGCACTAAAAGCATTAAAACCCATCCCATCATTATAATGCCATGAAAATGCATGATCCAGTTAAAATGCATAGTGTAACTGCCGTCAACCACATAATCTTTAAACAATGGAAAATGTCGAATATAGGTCTTGAAAAAACCGACCTCTACCAAAAGGATCAAAAGAATAATTCCGATAATGACCCGGTTAATAGCTGCTTTGGAAATGGGATATTTTTCTTTTTGTTGCATGTTTATTGTTTTGATTTATGAAAAGCGTCGGTGTCATATTTTGTGTTTCCGTTGTCGGTTCTTTCAGGTGATTATCTATGGATGATAATTTTTTTCTAAGAAGCTGTTTGAGTTAATTAAAATATTCATCGTATTGCATAATTAGAAGCTGTTTGAGTTAATTAAAATATTTAGGATTAGGTATTTTAATAGCAAAGCCTTAGCTGTATAGAGTTACTCCCTATTTACTTTTTTGCCTTGATGCAAAAAAGTAACAAAAAAAATCAAG
>JANLQE010000078.1:0-32449 GCA_031367625.1 Bacteroidota bacterium | reverse complement strand
CTCTAATTTTGTATTGAATATAGAATTATTTTTTTCCCTGGCTGCTTTTGCAGCATCAATACCTGCTCTTATTAATTTTTTGCCGATGCCCTTTCCCTGTTCAGCCTTAATTCATAATTAAGGGTTGATATAAATCGGTTTTATCTTCTGTATAATCGATTATCGAAATCATATTCATTTTTTATTAATGGTAAAATAAAATACCTGTGTAGTTTATTAAAAGCAGGAATTTATTAAATTTTTGCTAATAGGGTATTGGCTAATCACTATGGCATAATTTTTTCTAACCTTTGCAAAAATTCTCTAACCATTTAAATTTAAAATTTTGAAAAAGTCAATTGCATTTTTAATAGCATGTTTTATTTTATCAGCCGGCTCTTATTCTTATGGGCAGATAAGGAAAATCCCTGCTGCGGTTACTGATTCCCTTACCGCAAAATACCCTTCTGCAAAAAATATAGAATGGGGCGACAGAATAACCGTATTTGAAGCAACTTTTGAAATGAATGATCATAAATACCAGGTCGCTTTTAACGCTGCTGGCAACTGGAAAAGAACAGAAAAATTTTTAGCAGAAGAAGAAGTTCCGCAAGCCGTTAAAGATGGGTTAGAAAAAAGTAAATACACGGATTGGGAAATAAAATCTTATGTAGAAGTAACGGAGGTAGATGGAGCCCATCAATACCGCCTGTTTGCAAAGAAAAATGACATACAGAAAAAATATTTATATTTTGGTACAGATGGCCGGTTAATAAGAGATGCTATTACTTTATAGCTGTGCCCGGCAGCAATTAAATAAAATAAACTCCACCTGAAAAGTGGAGTTTATTTTTTTGGAGTAAAGTTTTTTTAACCGGTGTAATCCCGAATTACTTCAGAATTTAAACAGAATCACTTGCGAAATTGCAGTCAAACTTTAATAACATTTATAAAAACAAAAACTATGAAAAAGAACATTTTAAAAAAATCCCTGATTGCCTCTGCCCTGTTAGTATTTGCCGGCTTTGCCAATGCACAGATAAAAGCACCTGTTGCCGTTAGCAAAGCTTTTGAAACAAAATTTGCAAAGGCAACTGATGTAAAATGGGGCAAAGAAAATAAAAATGAATACGAAGCAGATTTTAAACTGGATGGCAAAAAATACTCTGCTAATTTTTTAACTGATGGCACCTGGAAAGAAACAGAAGCACAAATTGCCGCTTCTGAATTGCCGCAGGCTGTAACTGCAGCGTATAAGAGCAAGCACTCGCTGGCAGCAATAAAAATGGTAGCAAAAATAGAATCAGCTTCGGGTAAAACAAAATATGAAATTGAATATAAAGACGGCACAAAAACAAAAGAGGTATTATTTGATGAAAATGGAAAGACTGCTAAAGAATAGCCACTCTTTTTATATATCTTACTTTATATTTACTTCTGAAAACGTAAAAATGCAGCCCTACACAAACAGGCTGCATTTTTGCAGCCATAAGAATATAAACTGATGTAATTTTAATAAATTTTTTTATGAATTATGCTTTTCGGGTATTGCTGCTGGTTCTTATATTTCCTTTTCATTCAATTGCGCAGCAAAAGAATCTTGATTTTTTTATAACACAAGCCATCAGCAATAACCCTGCGCTTATTGAGAATACAAACCTGCAGCAAAACTTTCAACTTCAAAATGAAATCATCAATGCACAAAATAAAAAAGCACAGGTAAGTTTTACGGCAGATTATTTATTTTCCCCTTTCTTTTTTGATAACGGCAAAGTTATCAGCATTACTTCCAATCCCTCGCCAAAAGCTTATGGCTACGATGCAGGGATTACCAATGGCGGGCTTTACTCTGCACAAATAAATGCAGTGCTGCCCATATTTAATTCGGTTATTGTAAATAGTTTATATCAACAAAATAAAGCGCAGGCCGCCGTTTCGGCCAATAGCCGTTTTCAATTGGAAAATGATCTTAAAAAAAATATTACCGAACAATATATCCTTGCTTACCAATACGAGGTGCAGGGCGAATATTTAAAAAAAATAATTGAACAGCTCAAAAGCCGCAAACCCTTAATAGCCGCTTTAATAAAGCAAGGCCTGTTGCAACAAAATGATTACCTGTTGCTGGATATACAGGAGCTTTCTTCCACCAACGATTTAAAGCAACTGGAGTTTTCTTACAACAACAGCATTGCACAATTGAGAAGCCTTACTGCAATGACAGATACCGGTTATTTTAAATTAGACAATCCCTATATTGTTTTAAAGCCGCAACCCAAAGAATATTATTACCAGCAAAAATTCAGGTTAGATAGTTTGACGCTTGCCGCTGACGAAAATGTTTTTAATTCTAAATACAAACCGCAGGTAAATTTATTGGCCTCTACCGGTCTTAATGCTACAGACATAAGCAATATACCTCACAATGTGGGCATGAGTGCAGGCTTTCACATGGCCATACCTATTGCAGATGGAAAACAAAGAAAATTAAATGAACGGAAAAACAAAATTTTATTAACCAACCTGCAGGCTTACCGCAACAACGCAATCATACTGCAACAAAATAATCTTAGAAGTGCAAAACTGCAGATATCGCAATGGCTGCAAACGATTACTTTGCTCGATATTCAGATACAGAAACAGGAACTGCTTCTGAAAATTATTAAAGAGAAAGTAGTTAAAGGGCAGGTAACCGTAACGGATTATATTATTGCTTTGCAGGATTATGCCGTAACACAAAAAAATAAAGCCGTAGCTCAAACAAATGTTTTATTATACACTAACCAATACAATTATTACAACTGGTAAAATACAACCCGATGCAATTAGAAAGCAAAATATATATTTTTATTCTTCCGCTATTCTTTGGAATAATTTCCTGTAGCTCACAAAAAGATAAAGCTGCAGTAAAAGAACCTGAAGCTCCCGTTACCAGCGTAACCATAGTGTCGCCTGCTACACAAACCTTTACCGATTTTATAAAACTAAATGGCAATACTGCCTTTCAAAAAAAATTAGTGGTACGGGCTAATATCACCGGTTACATACAATCCCTGCATTGGAAAAAGGGGGATATTATTAAAGCAGGAGCTTTGTTTTGCACCATAAAAACAAAAGAGCAGGATGCCTTAAAAAATATTGACCAGCGGGAACCTTCTTTAAGACAATTTCAACAGCCGATAAAAGTAGTTACCGGCGCTACCGGTTTTTTAACTGCCGTAAATTACACCCAGGGCGATTTTGTAAACGAAGGCGATGTGCTGGCTACAATTACAGAGCCATCATCGCTGGTGCTGATGGTAAATGTGCCTTATGAATATCATCAATATGTTTATAGCGGGCGTAGTTGCGAAGTGCAGCTTCCTGATGGGCAAAAAATTCAATCGTCCATAAGCAAGGGATTGCCGGTTATTGATTCTGCTTCGCAAACAGAACAGTTTTACATTAGCCTATCGGCAAAATTACAGTTGCCGGAAGGCATGAATTTAATTGTACGCATTCCTTTAAAACAAAAAGCTTTTGCCATCGGCCTTCCTTTGGAGGCAGTGCAAACCAATGAAACGCAGGACCAGTTTTGGGTAATGAAAATGATCAATGATTCTATGGCCATTAAGGTGCTTGTAACCGTTGGTTCGCAAAATGATTCCCTTAAAGAAATTATTTCTGGCGTTTTAATAAATGATAAAATTATTACGAAAGGCGCCTACGGATTGCAGGATTCATCATTGGTAAAAATAGAAACGCCGGGGAAAGAATAAATACAAATTACTGAGGGTTTTTATGAAAGTATTTTACCGCAGAGAAAGAAGGAGCCGAGTTTTCGCAGAGATTTAAAACAAACCGCGGCGAAAAACTCTATTAACTCTGCTCTCTGCGGTTTAGAAAAAAAAGTATTATGCCGTTTAATCAATCAAATTATAAAAAACCTTTACTCGGCTTAGCCGTACTGCTGTTATTTGCAGGCATCTTCAGTTATACCAAATTAAAAACCGGCCTGTTTCCAGACATTACTTTTCCTAAAATAAAAATTATTGCAGATGCAGGCCAGCAGCCGGTAGATAAAATGATGTCAACCGTAACGGTGCCGCTGGAGAATATAATAAAAAGAACAGAAGGGCTGGATTACATACGCAGCACCACCAGCAGGGGAAGCTGTGAAATTTCTGCTTTTTTAAAATGGGATGCTGATGTTAATTTAGCAAAGCTGCAGATGGAATCTTTAATAAATGAAATACGGGGAAACCTGCTGCCAGGCACTACAATTACTGTAGAAAAAATGAACCCTTCTATTTTGCCGGTAATGGGTTTTTCTTTAGAAGGCAACCGCTCGGAAATTGAATTAAAAAAAATAGCATCCCTACAGATAAAACCTTATCTGGCGGCCACTTCAGGTGTTTCTGATGTAGCAGTTATTGGCGGCCGCACCAAAGAATACCAGGTAATTTTAAATGCTGAAAAGCTTACGCTGCTGCGCATTACACCACAGCAGATTGCCACGCTGATTGGGCAATCGAATGTATTACAATCCAATGGTTACATCAGCGATTACAACCGCCTTTATCTTACCCTTACGGATAATGCAATCAGCAATAAATCGGAGTTGGAAAATCTGGTTATTATCAATTCATCTAAGCGTGCTGTGTTGCTGAAAGATGTGGCAGAGATAAAGATTGCAGAGATGAAAGAGTATATAAAAATTAATGCCAATGGAAAAGATGTACCACTTATTGCTGTGATAAAACAACCCACAGCAAACCTGATTGAGGTAAACAATGCAGTGCTGCAACGGGTAAAAGAATTACAATATATTTTACCGAAAGATGTAAAAATAAAACCATACTATCTGCAGGCAGATTTTGTAAACGAAAGTGTAAAAAGCATTCAGGATGTATTGTGGATAGGGCTTTTGCTGGCCATTATTGTAGTGGTGGTTTTTTTGCGCTCTTTACAAAGCAGCCTGGTAGTATTGTTTACCATACCCACTACCCTTGCGCTTACCCTTGTTATTTTAAATGCTATTGGTTACACTTTTAATATAATGACGCTGGGTGCCATTGCCGCAGCCGTGGGGCTTATGATAGATGATGCCGTAATTGTGGTAGAGCAAATTCACCGCAGTCACGAAGAGCATCCTGATGAGAACATGCGTGTGATAATTAAAAAAGCAATTGATTATTTATTCCCCTCCATGGTGGGTTCTTCTTTAAGTACCATTGTTATTTTTATACCATTTATTTTAATGAGCGGAGTGGCAGGCGCTTATTTTAAAGTATTGGCATTTACTATGATCATTACTTTGACCGCCTCCTTTTTTGTAACCTGGCTGGTGTTGCCTGTTTTGTTTTTATTATTCCCGTACAAAAAGAAAAAAGCCATAATTATACAAAACCCGGGTACGGTTGCAAAAACCGTAAAAGAATCCGGTGGCTGGATCCGTTTCTTTGTGCGGCATTGGTACATCAGCATCATCTTCGCCGTTATATGCGCAACCGTTATTTATATACTACCACAAAAAATGCCATCAGGATTTTTACCCGAAATGGATGAAGGTGGCATTGTGCTTGATTATAACAGCCCCGCCGGTACTACGCTTGAAGAGACTGACAGGATGCTGCAACAGGTAGATAAAATTTTAAAAGCACAACCGGAAGTAGAAAGTTTTTCCCGCAGAACAGGCACGCAGATGGGATTTTTTATTACAGAACCTAACCGGGGCGATTATTTAATTCAATTAAAAAAATCCAGGAAAAAATCAACAAATAAAGTTTCAGATGAAATACGTGGCAAGATAGAACCAACGCTGCCGCAGTTAAGAGTAGATTTTGGACAGGTGATTGGTGATATGCTTGGCGACCTGATGAGCAGTGTGCAACCAATAGAAATAAAAATATATGGCGATAACCAACAGAAGCTACAGGAACTTTCCCGCCAGGCGGCAGCCATTATTACTGGTGTGAAAGGCACGGCAGATGTGTTTAATGGCATTACTATAGCCGGCCCCGAAATTATTATAAAGCCTGATGTAACAAAGCTTGCGCAGGTGGGTATTAATCCTACAGAATTTCAATTTCAGTTGCAGACACAATTAGAAGGGAATGTGGTAAGCACCGTTTTGGAAAAAGAACAACAGGTAAATATCCGGATGCTTTACCCCCATACGCAGCGTACAACAGTATCTTCATTAACCAACGGAAATATACTTTTACTAAATGGGTTGTTTAAACCCATAAGTACGGTAGCTGATATACAATTGCAAAAAGGTGTAGCACAAATAGAAAGAGAAAATCAAAAAATGATTGGTGTAATAACCGCCCGGTTAGATAACCGTGACCTTGGGAGCACCATAAAAGATGTACAGGCTGCAATTAAACAAAAGCTATCACTGCCACCCGGCTATCATATTGAGTATGGCGGCTCGTATGCCGAACAGCAAAAAGCTTTTAAAGAATTACTGGCCATTTTATTAAGCGCCTGCTTATTGGTGTTTGTTGTGCTGTTAGTATTGTTTCATGATTTTTTATTGTCTTTTTTAATCATATTTATTGCTGTACTGGGTGTGGCCGGATGCCTGCTGGCACTGTATTTCACAGGCACACCATTAAACGTGGGCAGCTATACCGGCATCATTATGATTGTAGGTATCATTGGCGAAAATTCTATTTTTACGTACCAGCAATACCTGCAGGCAAAACTTACACTAAGCACCGAACAGAGTATTGTTTTTGCAATTTCGGCCAGGCTGCGCCCCAAATTAATGACAGCCAGTGCAGCTATTATAGCCTTACTGCCATTGGCTTTGGGGCTTGGTGCCGGGGCACAGTTGCATCAGCCTTTAGCCATTGCCGTTATTGGCGGCCTGTTATTTGCGCTGCCTCTTCTGCTGATTGTATTGCCTACTTTTTTACGGCTGATACATAGAAAAGATAAATTGGCCGTGCAGTAGCTGCAGATGCCGCTCACTCCACAAACCAATACCGGATAATCATTTCCTTTTTGTAATTTTAATCCATGGGCATTAACGAAACAATTTATTACAACAGTCCCATCGGGCCGCTTCAAATAAAAAATAAAGAGGATGCCATTTGTGAATTGTCATTTATTAAAACCATCAGGCATACCAAAATTGAAGAAGTGGCAATTGAATTGTCCACAGCTTCTTCTCCAGTTCTGATAAAATGTATTACACAATTAAATGATTATTTTTCCGGTAAAAATCTACAGTTTAATCTGCCGCTTTTACAACCGGGTACAAGCTTTCAGCAAACCGTGTGGACAGCATTGCAAAATATTGCTCATGGCAAAACCCTTAGTTATTTACAACTCAGTAAAAACCTGGGCAATACAAAAGCCATCCGTGCAGTGGGTATGGCAAATGGTAAAAATAATATCGCCATCATTGTACCCTGCCACCGGGTAATTGGCAGTAATGGAAGCCTGGTGGGCTATGCAGGCGATCTGTGGAGAAAGAAATGGCTGTTGGCACACGAAGCAAAATATTGTAATGGTGTGCAAACGCTTTTTTAATTTTTATACCTGCTTCTGATAATCCGTATTTACGGCATACAAAATGTAATTATAATCCTGTCATCTAAATTATTTTTATGCTTAAAATTTCATTATCATTAAAAGGTTTTTCTTTTACCTGCCTGCTTTGTTTTACTATTAGTTTTACCGCCTGTAGCAACAGCAAAGAAAATGATAAAACACAAACAGAAAACACCCCACCCGGCGATTTATCTGTAAAATATAATCTTGATAAAATAAAACTGCCACCCGGTTTTCAGATAAGTGTTTATGCCGAAGTACCCAATGCAAGAAGCATGGCGCTTTCCCCTTCAGGAATTATTTATGTTGGCAACCGCAACAGCGATAAAGTATATGCTGTAGTAGATGAAGATAAAGACGGCAAAGCAGATAAAGTATATACCATAGCCTCAGGATTAAACACGCCGAATGGTGTGGCTTTTAAAGAAGGTAATTTATACATTGCAACTATTTCTTCTATTTTAAGATTAGATAATATTGAAGCAAAACTTGCGGCCCCGCCAAAGCCCGTGGTAGTGTATGATAAATATCCCAAAGACACCCATCATGGCTGGAAATTTATTGCCTTTGGCCCCGACGGAAAATTATATGTACCGGTAGGTGCGCCCTGCAATAACTGCGAAAGTGAAAATCCAATTTATGCTTCTATCACCAGAATAAATGCCGACGGTACGGGCATGGAAATTTTTTCTAAAGGCATCAGGAATACAGTAGGGTTTGCCTGGCATCCGGCTACTAATAATTTATGGTTTACAGATAATGGCAGGGATAATATGGGAAACGATGTTCCCGGTGATGAGCTGAACACCGCACCCGCTGCTGGTTTGCACTTTGGTTATCCTTATTGCCATCAGGGAAATATTTTAGATCCCGAATTTGGCAAAGCAAAAAACTATGCAGATTACACCGCACCGGTACAGATACTGGACCCACATGTTGCTGCCCTGGGCATGCGCTTTTATACAGGCAAAATGTTTGACAGCAGTTATACAAACCAGATTTTTATTGCAGAGCATGGAAGCTGGAACCGCAGCATCCCTATCGGCTACAGGGTAACGTTAGTAAAGCTGGATGCTGCCGGCAAATCATTGGGCTATTCTACTTTTGCAGAAGGCTGGCTGCAACCCGATGGCAAAGTATTGGGCCGGCCGGTAGATGTACAGCAAATGCCGGATGGTGCATTACTCATCAGCGATGATTTTAGCGGAGTAATTTACAGGGTGATTTATAAGAAGTGATGGGTGAAGGAATAAAATCGTGAATGATTGCGTTTTTCATTGCCAATGCCGTAAAGCATTCCTGATGCTATTAAAACAAACAAAGATCAATATGAAAATAATATTCACTTTTATATTAATGGCCGCAATTTATTCTGCTGCAAATGCACAAACAGTAAAACTATTGAGCAGCGGCACCAAAACATCTCTCCGTGGATTAAGTGTAGTGAATGATAAAACCGTGTGGGTAAGCGGTAGTAATGGTACCGTTGGTAAAAGTATTGATGGCGGAGAAACCTGGAAATGGATAACAGTAAAAGGATTTGAGAAAACCGATTTCAGAGATATTGAAGCCTTTGATAAAAATACCGCAGTAATAATGGGCATAGATACTCCGGCATATATTTTAAGAACAGCCAATGGCGGGCAAACATGGAAAACCGTTTATGAAAATAAGCGCAAAGGCATGTTTTTAGATGCCATGGAATTTTGGAATGAGCAAAGCGGTATTGTTATTGGCGACCCGGTTAATAACCGTTTTTTTATCGGCCGCAGTTTTGATGGAGGCAAAACCTGGCAAGGCATCCCGGAAAATAATAAACCTTTGGCAGATAGCGGTGAAGCCTGTTTTGCCAGCAGTGGCACCAACATCCGTAAATTAAATAAAGCAGAAGCGGTGTTTATAAGCGGGGGTTTATCGGCTCACGTTTTTATCAGGGATAAAAAAATAAACCTCCCCATTATACAGGGAAAACAAACCACAGGCGCCAATTCTATTGCCGTAAAAAACAGTAAAACTTTTATAATTGTGGGGGGAGATTTTAATACAAAAGATGCAGCAGAAAAAAATTGCGTGATTACGCATGATGCCGGTCTTACCTGGATTGTACCCGATACGCTCCCCCATGGCTACCGAAGTTGTGTAGAATACCTGGGCAAAAAAAACTGGATTACCTGCGGACTGAATGGAGTGGATTACAGCAGCAATGAAGGAAAAATTTTTGAATGGATAAGTAAGGAAGGATTTCATGTGTGCCGAAAAGCCAAGAAGGGAAAGGCTGTTTATTTTGCCGGTGGCGGAGGAAGAATTGGGAAGTTGATTTATTGATTACCGGAATTAAATGCTTTTATTTTATTTGATAAAAAATTCGTGTAATCCGCCATCATTCGTGTAATACTATTTTTATTTCTTAAACATAAAATATACCGCCCCTAACAGCAAAGCAAAACTCACCAGGTACTTCCAATGAAAAGGTTCTTTTAAATATAAAATGGCAAACACAGAAAAAACAACAAGGGTAATAACTTCCTGTGTCATTTTTAATTGAAAGCCACTAAAGCCATTGGCATAACCAAATTTGTTTGCCGGCACCATAAAACAATATTCAAAAAAAGCAATGCCCCAACTGATGAGTACCAGTTTCCAGATGGGCAGGCTGGTATTTTTTAAATTGCCGTACCAGGCAAAAGTCATAAATATATTTGAGCTGGTGAGCAGCAGTATTGTTCTTAGCATTATTCAAATTTATTTTTAGCGGGATTTTGGCGGGTATCAAAAAGCGTTATTATCCTTACTACATTATCTTTTATCTGGAAATATAAACGGTTATGTTTTGTTATGTTAATACTTCTAATGCTTTTATCTTTTTGTGCAATCCTGCCGATTTTAGGATTCTGTTCCAGTTGTGATATATGTTCGAAGAGAATAATTAAAAAATTATCTGTTGTTTTTAAATTCCATTTTACTGTTAAATAATTAAGTAAATCATCTAACCTGCGCCAAAATTTTGGAGCGTAAACTATTTTGTATTTCGCCATTCAGCAATTTTTTTCTGCACTTCTTCATGCGTAAAAAATTCGCCTCTCTCAATTTGCACTATTCCCTCCTGTATCTCTGCCCATTGTTCCTCCGTCAACTCATCTTCTTTTAATGATGAGGCATTACTTTTATATTCTACCGCATCTTCATACAACATATTCAAAGCAGATTCATCTTCTATTTCATCAATCAGTTGGTGAATTTTATTTTTAATTTCTTCTTTGCCCATAAAAAATTATTTGTATAAA
The DNA here is from genome assembly GCA_031367625.1 of Bacteroidota bacterium. Taxonomy (GTDB): domain Bacteria; phylum Bacteroidota; class Bacteroidia; order Chitinophagales; family Chitinophagaceae; genus Ferruginibacter. Next base: position 21,641 of record JANLQE010000078.1, on the reverse strand, counting down.
ATTAAATCATTTTACGGCAATAAAAAACCCGGCATTAAACCGGGTATAACTCATAAGAACATTATATTAATTCAAACTCCTGAAATCCACGGGTACCAGTTTACTTACGCCGGCTTCCTGCATGGTAACTCCGTATATAACATCTACGGCACTCATCGTCATTTTATTGTGTGTAACTATGATGAACTGGGAGTTTTCGCTGAACTGTTTTATCATGTTGGTAAACTTACCCACGTTGGCATCATCGAGCGGTGCATCTACCTCATCTAAAATACAAAACGGCGCAGGCTTAATTAAATAGATGGCAAATAATAAAGCAGTGGCTGTTAATGTTTTTTCACCACCACTTAGCTGGCCAATAGATGAGGGGCGCTTGCCTTTTGGTTTTGCAATAATGTCAATCCCTGTTTCGGCAAGATTTTCAGGATCTACTAATACCATATCTGCTGTATCTTCTTCACTAAACAAAGCCTTAAATACTTTTTGAAAATTCTCTCTTGTTTTATTAAATGTTTCCAGAAACTGCTGGTTGGCCGTGGCTTCTCCTTCCTGTATGGTTTGCATCAGGCTGTCTTTTGCAGTAACCAAATCATTTTTCTGTTCTAAAATAAACTCATACCTTTTTTTCATTTCTGTGTAAGCTTCAATAGCCGTAGGATTTACTTCACCCATATTTTCCAAACGCTTTCTCATGCGTTCATTTTTTTCCTGTAGTTCTTCTAATGGGATATCGCCTGATCTAGGTTCATCAATGATAATATCCAGGTCAACTTTAAATTCTACACTAAGCCTTTCCTTCATGCCTGCCAGTTGCAGTTTTAAATCGGTCAGCTTGTCTTTTATTTCATTTAATAAATGATCTATGCCTTCTTTTGATTTTTGTTTATGCCTTAGTTCACTTTCTTTTTCGGTAAGAATATTCCTGATGTTATAATATTCCTGGTCGGCTTCATTCAGTTTCTTTTCTTCGGACTCTTTATTTTGCAGCATGTTTACCAGCAACAACTCTAACTCCTTTAAAATTTCTGCAGTTTGGTTTATATTTTCTGATGCTTCACTTAATTGGGTGCTGCTGCTTTGCACCTGCACAGTTAATTCACTTAGCTGGTTGGTTTTAAATTCAAGCTCCTGCTTAAGAGAGGTAAGTTTGCTTTGCTGTTTTGTAAACTGCAGGTTATTGTCGTTATAAGTTGTTGTAGCAAAATTGTATTCCTGTTCTGCAGATGCATAATCCAGTTCTACCGCCTGTAATTTATCTGCCAATTCTTCTAAATGAAAATTAAATTTTTCCAATTCAATCCTTGTAGCAGCAATGGCTTCATGATTATTATCTAATTGTATCTGCAACTCTTCTACTCTGCTGGTACTGGTAGTTTCCAGGTGGTGCAGGTTTTCAATTTTATTTTGAAGAGAGAAAACTAAGTTGATACCATTATTTATTTCCTGCTGCGTTTGTTTTATCGCATTCTCTTTTAATTGTTCATTAAAGGTAATTACTTCATTGTGGCGAATTTGTATTTCAGCTTTTAAGCCCGTTACCACCTGGTGTTGAGCCGCAATTTGCTGCTGCAGTTTTTCAATATTTTTTGCACGCCCTATTTTCTTTCCTTCAAATAATCCTACACTGCCACCCGTAAGAGCATATTTTCCTTTTACATATTTCCCGGTTTTTTCCAGTATTACAGCATCCTGTAAGCTATCGGAACTGTTATGGAGCACTTCTTCATTTTCGGCAATAAAAACATTGCCCAATAAATTTTGTGCAAGCTTTGCATACCTGCTGTCTATTTCTACTACATCCAGCGCAGTAAAAGTTCCCTGCGGCTGATGGCCCGTTTCAGCATCTGTAAATTTATCCAGCAAAAAGAAATTGGCTTTACCTTTTTTATTTTCATCCAGTAAATGAATGGCCTGCAAACCCTCGGTTAAGTTATTTACAACATAATAATTAAGGTATGGTTCCAATACATTTTCTACTGCGGCACGGTACGCTTCTTTTACATAAATAATATCAGAAAGCAAAGGAGCTTTATGGTTCCAGCCATTGTTGTTGTGGAGAAATTTTACACTCTCCGGGTAGCCTTCCATTGAATCAACAAGGCTTTTAAGCAAATCATGTTCATTTGTTTTTGAATCTAATTTGCGGCTTTCTTCTGCAAGGTTATTACGCAGCCCTTCCATCATATTCTGTGTTTGCAAAATCTGTTCTTTAGTAAACTCGTGCTGCTCCTGCAACTGCTGCAGATTAAGTTTTTTGCTCTCTAACTCTTCTTCTTTTATTTTTTTATCAGCTTCTAATTGCTTTAACTGTGCCTGGCGCTGACTTTTTTCTTCCTGAATCTGTGCAATTGTTCTTTGCAGATTTAATATAGAAGTATCTGCTACAGCCACTTTTTTTTCTGCATCAAACTGGTTACGCTGTATTGCCTGGTTCTCTTTTCTTAAGCCATCAATGCTGCTGCGTTTATCATCAAAAATGCGGCGCTTATCTTCTACTGCATCTTTTAGATGCTGCAGTTTTTCTTCCAGTTCTTCCAGTTTTACCTGTTCGTCATTTATCTGCGTGCCGGTAAAGCCAATACTCTCTTCCAGGCCTTTTAACTGCCCGCCTGCTTTTTGTAAAAAATCATCAAGATTAGCTTTTCTTTCTTTAAGGTGCTGAAGACGCTGGGTAGCCAGGTTTTTTTCATTTTCCTTACTGCGTACTTTATCCAGCATTTCATTATAAGCATGTTGCATCTGCTGCAATGCTTTTTCTTTTTCTACAAATGCCAGTTTTTCATTTTCCAGCACTGCATCTTCTTTTGCAATGGCTGTTTCCAACTCTATGCGCTTATCTACTTCGTGCTGTTGCTGCTCATTCAAATCGCGGTAGGTAATATTAAAACCTTCCAATGCAGCTTTGGCCAGTTCTATACTTACTTCTTTGTATTCCTTTTTTATTTCAAAATATTTTTCTGCTTTTTTTGCCTGGCTTTCCAGGCTTTTAAGCTGGTTGTTTATTTCAAAAAGTAAATCTTCAATACGTGCCAGATCCTGTTCTGTAGCATCTAATTTTAGTTTTGCTTCTTTTTTACGGGTTTTGTAAATGGTGATACCGGCAGCCTGTTCCAGCATTTTGCGGCGGCTGTTTTCTTTATCATTAATGATATCATCCACCATACCTAATTCAATAATAGCGTAGCTGTCTGTACTAATGCCGGTATCCATAAACAGGTTATGAATATCTTTCAGCCGGCAGGCAACATCATTAAGGCGGTATTCACTCTCCCCGCTTTTATAATATTTTCGGGTAACGGTAACCGTATTAAACTCGGTAGGTAACAGGTTTTTTGTATTTTCAAAAGTAAGGCTTACCTCAGCAAGGCCACTGGCGCTCCTGGTTTTGCTGCCATTAAAAACAAGGCTTTCAAGATTTTCGCTGCGCAGATTACTTATTTTATGTTCGCCTATTACCCAGCGGATACTGTCAATAATATTACTTTTGCCACAACCATTGGGGCCAATTACGCCGGTTATGCCTTCATCAAAATTCAATACTGTTTTATCGGCAAAACTTTTAAATCCTTTAATTTCTAAACTCTTTAAACGCACTGTTTTCTAAATTTTAAGTAATGCAACAAACCTACGTGAAAACAACTGACTTTTTTGTACTGTTAGGAAAAAGTACATAAGCTGTGTTTAATAACTTATTGCTCTTACCGATCTAAATATTTATTGGCGGTAAATATAATAGAATGGTTAAAACCTTAATTGATTATGGTTGGTATTTAGGTGTAGTTATTCACAGTTTGTACACAGCTCTTCAGTATAACCCATTATTGTGGCCTTATTTATGTTCTTAAATGAAAAGATTGTATATTTTTTTACAAACTCTATAGCAGGTAAATTTTTGTATGAAAATTCGCTAATTTGAATATTTAAAAAATCAACTTTAATAATAAAAAATATAACATGGATAATGCACAAAAAGAAAAATGGGTTATAGACCCTGTACACAGCGAAATGGATTTTAAAATCAGGCACCTGATGATAACAAATGTAAAAGGCAGTTTCAAAGAATTTGATGCAAGCATTTACACCACAGGAAATGATTTTGCAACGGCAGAAATAGATTGCTGGATAAACACCGCTTCAGTAGATACCGGCAATGCTGAACGGGATGTACATGTAAAGTCTGCTGATTTTTTTGATGTAGAAAAGTTTCCGCAAATATCCTTTACTGCTGATACTTATGAAAAGGTAGATGGCGATGGCAGTTTTGAATTGTGGGGAGAACTGACTATAAAGGGCATTACAAAAAAAATAAAATTAGACGTGGAGTTTGGCGGTGTAATGACAGACCCATGGGGGAATGAAAAAGCAGGCTTTACTATTAATGGAAAAATACACCGGAAAGACTTTGGGCTTAACTGGAATACTGCATTGGAAACAGGCGGCGTTTTAGTAAGCGATGAGGTAAAATTAAATTGCGAAATACAATTAAAAAGAAGTGCATAAAAAAAGTAGTAAATAGATAACGCCTGATGAATAATAGCCTGCTTTTTGCTTAAAGTTTTATTCTAATTTATTTTCTATGTACAAAATTATTGTTCTCTCTGCCAGTGTAAGAACCGGAAGAAAAAGCGACCGTGTGGCAAGGTATTTTTTAAATTATATCAATAATAATAAAATTGGAGAAGCAGAACTGGTGGACTTAAAAGAATTTAATTTTCCTTTATTTGAAGAACGGCTAAAGTTTTTAAAAGAGCCTTCAAAGCAATTACAGGATTTTGCTGCTGCAATAAAAAATGCAGATGGAATTGTTTTGGTAACACCAGAATACAATGGCGGTTACCCTGCAAGTCTAAAAAATGCCATAGATGTATTGTACGATGAATGGCATCGTAAGCCTGTTGCAATTGCCACAGTTTCAGACGGCATCTTTGGTGGCTCGCAGGTTATTACTTCCTTACAGTTTTCGCTTTGGAAAATTCGTGCCTGGACGGTGCCTGCTATGTTTCCTGTGCCCACAGTTGAAAAAACTTTTGATGAAAACGGCAATCCTGCAGACAAAGAAGGAACAGATAAAAGAGCCGCTGCTTTTCTTGCAGAACTAACCTGGTGTATGGATGCAGTTGTAAAAATGAAACCGCAATAGCTGTTAAATAATTTACAATAAGGATGAAAATAACTTTCCATCTGCAACAGCCTGTACTTTTGTTGCTAAAACTTTACTCATGAAATTATTTTTAGTTTTCTCTTTACTGCTTGCTGCTACTATTGCCATGGCACAGCCAAAAATTATTACACAGGCAACCATCAGCACCACTACCAATGTAATTGCACCCGAAGAAGATGATTTACAAAATGTGCAAAACCAGGGCGGTGGCGGAGGAGCTATGGCAATGTTTAGAAACTTTGGCGATGGCGAAACCAAAGCTACAACCTATCTTAAAAATGATATGGTGAAAACGGTTATTAAAACAGATATGGGCCGTACAACCATTATAAGAAATAATGCGGCAAAACTTACCACTACACTATTGGAAATGATGGGTAATAAAAATGGTTTTTTCATTACAGATGATGAGCAGGTGGTTATGCGTAAAAGAATGGACAGTATGATGCAGGCAAGAAGAAAAGATTCTATATCGCAACAGCCAAGACCCGCAATGAATAACCCTGTAGAAGTAACTTATACCAATGACAGTAAAAAGATTGCCGGTTATACCTGCAAAAAAGCTTACGTGATTACCACCAGAATTCTGGGCTTTAAAGATACTGTTGCTGTGTGGTACAGCCCGGAAATTAAATTGCAAAATATTGTCTCTACAGGCGGTGTAAGTGGGTTTGGAAGTATGGGCGTTATGGCCGGGCTTGATAAAATTGATGGCTTTGTAATGGGTTATGACATGGCCATGCGTAGAAACAGGCGCATGACAGTAGAGGTAACAAAAATAGATATCAGCAAAGAAATTGCAGATAAAGAATTTGAGATTCCTAAAGACTTTGTAATAAAACCAATGAAAGACATGCAGGGATTACCTGGCACCGGCAGCGGTAGTAATTTTCAAATAATAAGAAACCAATAATAAAACTTTATTGCAATAATTTTAAAGACTAAGTTTTATTTTTTATTGCCCGGTTTTAATTTAAATGATAAAGGCTGCACAAATTGTGCAGCCTTTATCATTTAAAAATGTTTCTTTATTTTAAAATTTAATAGTTGCTTTTTTCTTATCATATTCGGCTGCTTTTTTTGCATCGCCTTTTGCATTGTACATATCGCTTAAATAACCAAGTATATTTTGATAACCTGCTTTTTGAACAGCTTTAAGGCTGGCCTGTGCCTCATAAAATTTTACGGCTGCTTCTGCATAAGGAATACACTCATCCATCTTTTTTATAGAGAGTGATTTTAAGGCTGCTTTCTTTTTAATATCATCTGGCTTTGTGCTTTTAATAAGGCTTGCCGAAGTGCTGTAATCTGCAGCAGTGTTAAATAAATGATTTACCAATAATACATCTGCATCAATACCTTTATCACTTGCAATAGCTGTTTTTAAAATTGATGTGAGCTTTTCTTTTGTTGCAGGTATATCTGCAGGTTTAGCCACATCCTGCCCGTATAAACTATTATATAATTCTATGGAATAATTGTAAGCCAATGCAAAATCAGCAGGATTTTTTGCCAGCATTTCTTCATATTTTGCATACAAAGCAGTCTTGTCTCCCTTGCTGCCAACAGCTTTCAATTCCAGTTCATTCCAGTATCCATCCTGAGGATAAAACCTTTTCCCCTTTTCTAATATCTGCTGAAGATTGGTTGCATCATTCTTTTTAGAATATTGATCAGCCAGATATTCATATACTTCAAGATTATCTTTACCAGAAACATTAGCGTCTGCCAGTTTTTTAAAATAAATAATTGCCTGATCTTCGTTTTTTGCCTGCACGGCTGCAATAGCAATATTTAATACCAGTGCAGTATCCAGCGGATTGAGTGTGAGCTGACTATAGGTGTAATTTTTGCTTAAAATAAAATCCTTAATCTCATTTGCTTTTCTAAAGGCTTCAAAAGCAGCTCCAAATTCTTTACTATTAAATTGTTGTGCACCCAAATCATACGCTCCTCCATATAAATCGAGATACGACCCGTAGTTTTCAAATTTCATCCGGATGTCTTTTGAATCTAACTGCTGGTATTTTTTAAATGCATCAAAGGCATTTGATTTTAATAAATACTTTTCATTTTTTGATAAAGTTGAATCATAAGAAAACGAATTATAAATTCTTCCTTTATAATACCAGGCATTGGCGTTATCGGTATTTTTAGCATCCAGCAAAAATTTGTCAATCGCCATTTTAGCATCTTTGTATTTCTTTTTCTCCATTAATTTGTCCATATCATCAAGGGTTTGGCTAAAGGTTGTAAAGCCATACATAAATAACACCGACAGAATAAAAATTTTCTTCATATAATTTTTGTTTTTAAGTTATTAAAGATATTAGTTAATTGCACATTTAACTATTTTTATACCTCCCTTTTTTCATAAACCATGCCATATACGGTTAAATAAATATTACTGGCTAACTTTATGGTGAATGTTGTTAATTTTAGCACTTACTTATATATTTTGATCAGCCAGGAAACCATACAGCAAATACTTAGCAGGATAGACATTATAGAGATAGTAGGCTCGTTTGTGAAACTTAAAAAACGTGGGGCAAACTATCTGGGCCTTTGCCCATTTCATAATGAAAAATCTCCTTCCTTTACTGTATCGCCAACTAAAGAAATTTATAAATGTTTTGGGTGCGGTAAAAGCGGCAATACCATAGGGTTTTTAATGGAGCTGGAAAAATACAGTTATGTGGAATCGCTGAGATGGCTGGCCAATAAATATAATGTAGAAATAGAAGAAACTGAAACCACTCCCGAAGTAAAACTGGTTCGTCAGGCGGCAGATAGTCTTTATATCATTAATAATTTTGCACAGCAGTTTTTCAGCAATGCACTTTTTAATACAGATGAAGGCGGAGATATTGCTTTAAGTTATTTAAAAGAACGTGGATTCAGGGAAGATATAATAACGAAATTTCAATTAGGTTACAACCCTTCCGGCAGGGACAGTTTTGCAACCGCCGCTATTGCTGCACAATACAATACTGAGTACCTGCAAAAAAGCGGATTGGTAGTTATACGGGAAGATAACCCGATGGATAATTACCGGGGGCGAATCATATTTCCTATTCATAATCAAAGCGGAAAAGTATTGGGCTTTGGCGCCAGAATTATAAAAAATAATGATAAAGCACCCAAATATATCAACACACCCGAGAATGAAATTTATGTAAAAAGTAAAATTTTATACGGCTCTTATTTTGCCAGGATGGCCATTGATAAAGCAGATGAATGTTTATTGGTAGAAGGTTACACAGATGTGGTAAGCCTGCACCAGGCGGGGGTAGAAAATGTGGTAGCCAGTGGCGGTACTTCTTTAACACCCGATCAGTTGAGGCTGGTGAAAAAATATACCAATAACCTTACAATTATTTATGATGGCGACAGTGCCGGCGTAAAAGCTGCCTTACGTGGATTAGACCTGGCTTTGGAAGAAGGACTGAATGTAAAGCTTGTATTAATACCTGATAAAGAAGATCCGGACAGCTACGTAAATAAAGTGGGGTCAGAAGCTTTTAAAGATTTTGTAAAAGAAAATAAAAAAGATTTCGTTTTATTTCAGCTTGGTCTGGCATTAAATGATGCCGGTAACGACAGTACCAAAAAATCACTTATTGTAAATCAAATTGCAGAAACGATTTCTAAAATAAATAAAACAGAAGAATTTACCCGCCGCCAGGATTATATAAAACAGGTTTCAGAAATTTTAAAAATAGGTGAAGATGGATTAAATGCATTAGTAAATAAATTTATCAGGGATAAAATTTCAAAGGAAGAAAACCGGTCTTATAAAAATGATATTTTAGATACAGATTCAATAAACGATATAAACACCGCTAACGCAGAGGAGCAGTTGGAAAATCTTTTTAACAGAGATGAAATGAATGAGCGGGCCATGATAAGGAGCCTGCTGGAATTCGGAGCGAAAGATTGGGACGAAAAACAAACCGTTGCAGATTATTTATTTATGCAGGTTACAGAAAATGAATTGGATAAGATGATGGAAAATAAAGCATTGGTAAATATTTATGAAATATATAAAACCTGGTACAACGAAGGATTAATGCCTACAGCAAAAACTTTTTTATATCACGAAGACAGGGATATAAACACCCTGGTAATAAATATAATGGACGTAAATACTGATATTAGCCCCAACTGGAAAGACCATTTTGAAGGGCACTTACCTACCAGGGAAGATTTGTTTAAAGAAGAAGTGATCTCTACACTTAGTTACTTAAAGCTAAGAAAAATAAAAAAAATGATTGATGAAAACCAACGGGAGATGGAACATGCAGTAACATCGGAAGAGCAAATGCTGTATTTACAAACCCATCAGCATCTGAAACAAATGGAAATTGAACTCACCCGGCAGGTTGGTACAGTAATTTTTAAATAAAAATTTTGTAAAAAATTAAGCTATTAACAACGCTTTGCTTTTAATTTTAACCGCTATAGGATTAAGGCGTTTAGAAAATCTTATTGCAGTCCACACATTATCCAGCGTAACTTCTGTAAGCGCATCCAGGCCATGATCTTCTATACATGCCCAATTGGTATCTCTTGTAAGATCACTTGCAATTTTAGAAGCTACTTTTGGATAGGCAATCCAAAAATTGGCATTAACGGCCAATGCAGGTATTACATCATCCAAAATCTGACATAACTGTTTCTTATTTACAGCAAAAACAAGTGCAAAATCTAAACCACGGCTTTTTAGTAACGGTGTTACACTTTTAGCAAAAGATAATTTTACAAACTGTTTTTCAATTGATGATGGAAGGCCCTGTATGAGTATATTTTTTTCATCTTTTATTTGCAATTTTTCAAACATAGTTGGTAATGCCATAGTGAATACTGTTTAATAAAAAATAATTTTTAAAAAATCATTACAGATATTGTTGTGGGTTAAGGTACTTATACTCCCGGTTGTTGTCAACTGATAAGTTTTGGCAAGATTGCAAATTTACTTAATTTAGTTGTTATATCACTCTTTTAAACATAAAAAAACTCCGCTGAATGCGGAGTTTGCTGTATTATTTATAAATAATATAAGTATCTACTTCCTTTTTACGGGTTTATAATATTTTAATGCTTCTGGCATATAACCCTTTAATCTGGCTATACGGTTTTCATCAGAAGGGTGACTTGATAAAAACTCAGGAGGTTTATTACCACCGCCTGCAGCGGTCATTCTCTCCCAAAAAGGAATTGCTTCCTGAGGGTTATAGCCGGCCATGGCACAAAAAATAAGTCCAAAATGATCAGCTTCATACTCCTGACCACGTGAATTTTTTAAACCGTAAGTTTGGCTACCGATGCCATAAACCGCATTAAAAATCCCGTTGGTTTGTGCATTACTTTGCGTAGCGGCGTTAAGTACACTTCCCAATCCCTGAGCTAACATCTCCTGGCTCATTCTCTCATTACCATGTTGTGCCACTGCGTGAGTTATTTCGTGCCCTAATACAACGGCCAGGGCTGCCTCATTTTGTGTTATAGGCAAAAGGCCGGTATAAACCACCACTTTACCACCGGGCATACACCATGCGTTTACCTGTTTATTATCTACTAAATTAAATTCCCATTTATACCCACTTAAAATATCGCTGTTTCCCTTTTGATTATAATACTGAGTAATTGCATTTGCTATGCGGCTTCCTACCCTTTTTACCATTTCGGCATCTTTACTTGTAGAAGAACTAACTACTTTATTTTCGGAAAGAAAACTTTGATATTGGTTTACTGCCATTTCCTGTAACTGGTTTTCAGGGATAAGGCTTAATTGCTTTCTACCAGTAACTGCATTGGTAGTACACCCTGCAATTATTGCTACTGATAGTAATAGAGTAAATAACTTTTTCATTTTTTGTGGTTTTGTTTACAGATAGTAAACAATTGGCGTACCAAGTTTTCTGAAGAAAAGATTAAGGATTATTTACGGCGTAATTTTCGTCTATCGCGGTGCTTTAAAATTGGCACCCTGCTTTCTACACCACGCAGTATGCGGCCAATATTTTTTTGATGGGTAAGAATTACCAGGGAGGCTACCAAAAGTGCAAATACCCTGTACATTACTTCATGCTCGTTCCATATCCATAATACACAGATAGGAAGCATTAATGCTCCTAAAACTGAACTTAGTGATACATATCTCGTTAAAAATAAAACCAACAGAAAAACACCTACGCAACTTACTGCAACTACCGGTTGAATGGCGAGTATCATTCCAAATAAAGTAGCTACTCCTTTGCCACCTTTAAAATTGGCCCATACCGGAAATATATGCCCCATAACTGCAGAAAGGCCGAGGCCGATCATGAAATTTGTTCGCTCTAATTCGTTATGAAAATAGTAAGGCAGAAAATTATACAATGCAACAGCAATCATACCTTTTAAAATATCGCATACCATTACTATAGTGCCATACTGTGATCCCAATACACGAAAAGTGTTGGTAGCACCCATGTTGCCGCTGCCGTATTCACGAATATCAATACCAAAAATTTTTTTACTTATTATTAATGCTGTCGGAATAGATCCAATCAGATATGCACAAACGATAAGGAGCAATTCTTTCATCCGGTTTCATTGTGAGTTGAAATACAAAAATAAGGGAAAATGACTTGCCCTTAACGTTAATTTAAAATTATAAACATCACAGCTTTTTATATTTTGTTTCTATTGCCAACCACTTGTTTCTTTCAAAACAATTGATAATAGCAATGTTCTTTTTTGTCAATGCATCTAAAATAATATCCTTATCCTGTACAAGTATGCCGCTAAAAAGCAAACTGGCTCCATCTTTACAGGCATTTGTTATTTCATCTAAAGCAGAGATAATTACATTAAGGTTAATATTTGCCAGAATAATATCAGCCTTTATGCCATGCATAATGGTACTTGCATTATGCAACTTTATTTTATGGCAATCATTGGCTTCAATATTCTCTTTAGCATTATTTATACTCCACTCATCGTTATCAATTGCATCAATTTTTGCTGCACCCATTTTTTCAGCAAGTATTGCTAAAACACCCGTGCCGGTACCAAAATCTATAACATTTTTATTTTGGAAATACAGAAGGCTCATGCGCTCTACCATAAGATAGGTTGTGGCGTGATGCCCAGTGCCAAAACTGATTTTTGGAGTTACAATAATATCATAAATTACCCCGCCTGCAGGCTTATGAAAAGAAGCTCTTACTACAGCAAAGCGATCCTGTGTTTGCGGATGAAAAACTACAACGGGTTCAAATCCAGCTTCCCATTGGGCATTCCAGTTTATTTCTTTAATAACAGATTTTGAGCATTTTGTATCTGTAGCCTGTATAATATTATTAAATGAATAGTCATTAAAATCTAATGATGAAATACAGGCTATAAGTTTATTTTCTTCTTCTTCAAATCCTGTAAAGCCTGCTTCTGCAAGCAATGCTATTAAAATATCTTTTTTGTTTTGGGATAATGATTCAAATAAAAATTGATAATATTCCATAAAAAGAAAAGCTGTAAATATCTAATATCTACAGCTTATTAAAGGGTTTAAAAAAATATTGATTACTTTCTTTTATGGTTTTGGTTGTGTTTCGGGTTTTGGAATAAGCGCCTTTCTGCTCAACTTAAATTTGCCGGTACGTTGATCTACCTCCAGCAATTTGACTTTTACTTTATCCCCTTCTTTAAAGATGCCATCCATTGTTTCCAGGCGCTTCCAGCTTATTTCGCTAATGTGTAACAAGCCTTCTTTCTTTGGTAAAAATTCTACAAACGCACCAAATTCTTTTATACTTTTTATTGTTCCTTCGTAGGTTTCGCCAACAACAGGCACGGCTACCAATCCGTTAATCCAGGCTAAAGCTTTTTCCAGGCCAGCTCTTTCTTTAGAGAAAATACTTACCTCGCCCTGGTTGTTTACTTCTTCAATATTTACGGTAGCACCTGTTTCTCTCTGTATTTCCTGGATAACTTTACCACCGGGCCCTATTACTGCCCCGATGTATTCTTTATCAATAATTATTTTAACCATTCTTGGCGCATGAGGTTTCACATCTTCCCTGGCAGCCTGTATAGTGTTATACATTGCATCAAGAATGTGCAGCCTTCCCTTGCGTGCCTGTGCCAATGCACTCCTCATTATATCCATACTTAAACCATCTACTTTAATATCCATTTGCACACCACAAATGCCATCTCTTGTACCGGTTACTTTAAAATCCATATCACCTAAATGATCTTCATCTCCTAAAATATCTGTAAGTACAGCAAATTTATCTTCCTTTTTTATAAGCCCCATTGCTACTCCGCTTAAATGTTTTTTTAGTGGCACACCTGCATCCATTAATGCCAGAGAACCTGCACAAACCGTAGCCATAGAAGAAGAACCGTTGCTTTCTAAAATATCACTTACTACTCTAACGGTATAAGGATAGTCAGAACCGGGCATCATTTTTTTAAGAGACCGCATGGCAAGATTACCATGACCAACTTCTCTGCGGCCTACGCCTCTCATCATCTTTACCTCACCGGTACTAAATGGTGGAAAATTATAGTGAAGGATAAATTTTGTATAGTCAGACTTATTAGCGCTTTCTACCAACAGTTCGTCTAATGGCGTACCTAATGTAACAGTTGTAAGTGATTGAGTTTCACCTCTGGTAAATAATGCAGAGCCATGGGGTGAAGGCAAAATATCTGTTTCCATTGTAAGTTGGCGGATATCTTCTGTGCCACGCCCGTCCAATCTTTTACGATCATTTAAAATCATATCTCTTACTACATTATATTGAAGTTCTCCAAAATAATGCCCTATTAGTTTTTTATCTTCATCCGGTAGCTCTTCCCCTAAAAATTCTTTTACTTCTTTTTTCAAAGCGTCAAAAGCATCCGTACGATCATGTTTTGCAGATGCAGCAGAAGAAATTGCATGCATTTTATCTCTTGCAAATGCCTGTATTTTATTATCCAATTCCTCATTGCGGTAAGGTTTTGTGTATTCTCTTTTTGTAGAGCTTCCTACCAGATCACGAAGATCTTCTTGTGCTTTTACGTGCGCTTTTATTGCTTCGTGTGCTGTTTCAATTGCTATAATTAAATCTTCTTCCTGGCATTCATTACTTTCTCCTTCTACCATCATAATATTTTTGTTGGTAGCTGCAATGATAAATTCCATATCTGATTGTGCCAGTTCTGTACGGGTAGGATTTACAATCATTTTTCCGGCAATACGTGCAATTCTTACTTCAGAAATAATTTCCTGGATAGGAATATCAGAAACTGCCAGTGCAGCCGATGCAGCCAAGCATGCAAGCGAATCGGGCATTACTTCTGCATCAGAAGATATTAAACTTACCAGTACCTGCACTTCACACAGATAATCTTCCGGAAACAAAGGCCTTAATGCTCTGTCTATAAGTCGTGACGTAAGGATTTCATAATCGTTTAGCCTTGCTTCTCTCTTAAAAAATGAGCCGGGTATGCGGCCTGCAGATGCAAATTTTTCCTGGTAATCTACTGATAATGGGAAAAAAGACTGCCCTTCTTTAGGTTCTTTGTTTGCAACTACTGTTGCTAATATTACGCAATTGCCCTGGCGCACAGTAACGGCACCATCTGCCTGGCGGGCCAGTTTGCCGGTTTCGATGGTTACCATACGGCCACCACCTGTATCAAACGTAACTGATTTTGGTTGTAATGCTGACATTTGAAATGTTTTTTTTAACCGGCGAATTACCGGCTATTAATGAAAGTGGATTTCTATAACGAATAATTCCCAACGGCAAATAACAGTTGGGAATAATTCAATTATTACATAGATATAATTTTATTTACGAAGACCTAATTTTTCGATTAAAGCCCTGTAGCCGGTAAGGTCGTGCTTGCTTAGGTAAGTTAATAAACGCTTACGCTGGCCTACCATCATCATTAAACCTCTTTGAGAAGAGAAATCTTTTTTATTCAATTTCAAATGATTTGAGATATGGTTAATACGTTCTGTAAGCATGGCAATCTGCCCTTCAATAGAACCTGTGTTGGAAGCTTTTCCTCCGTAGGTAGAGAAAAGGTTGGCTTTTTTTTCGAGTGTTAAATGCGACATTAATTTGTTTTTTTTAAAACGGTTGTTTTATTTCTTTTTATAATTGGGTGCGAAAGTAGTACAAAAAATGTAATTAAAGGTGGAATTTTATATTAAATCAGGCAAATTCTGAAAATAATTTTTATTATGATGCATATCCACTTTAAAAAAATAGCTGTATTAATTTAAAAATTAAAACCAATATTAAATCCACCCCATCTATGAAGTTTTCCTGTTTTAAATTCTTTGGTAATAAAAGATTGCGAATAGGAAAGGTAAAGTTTTTGAAAATTTACCACAATCCCTGCATCTGCCTGAAATTTGAATCTTTCAACATCTTTTAAGGGAATGATGTATGGATTTTTACGGTTAAAAAGCCCTCCCTGCAAACTGGCATCATACCCAACAACATGCGCCCGGCCCTGGCCATAAAAATAATATTCTATTTTCTTTTTGCGGTAAACTGTTGGGTGATATGGATCATTGAAGTTACCCGTCATAAAATTAAAACCTCCGCTAAAACGGTTATCCAATGTACCAACCCTGAGTTCGGCTGCAGCATTTAGTAAAAACTTATCCGTTGCTGATAATTGTTTTTCATAATTTACCTGGTAATTAAGGATGATATCATTTTGTATTTGCGTATGCCATCCTTTTGGCAATGGATTGTTTAGCCACCGGTGAATATTTGTTTGTATTTCATTACCGAGGCCTGCCGGACCAATTACCCCAATATTAATAGATGAAGCTATCCGCTTTTTATGAACAGTATCTGTGGCTGCTGCAAAGGTTTTAATAGAAATAGCTGCGGCATAAGGCCTGTCGCCATAAAGAATAGAATCGCTTAAAATACTTGTAGGGGTATAACCAAAAATATTAAACGCCAATCCATAAACGATGCTGCTGTTGGCTGGTTTTAGCAAAAGCCTGTTAACCGGAAAGACCCTTAACCCCGGATGAACATATTCAAAACCTATTCCCTGTGTATAGTAACGATCTTCTTTTGTAAAAAAATCATTATCGTATTGAAACCTGAAATAGCTTTTACTATTTATTGTTTTAAAAGTAGAAGTGTTATCAATAACCTGTGCAAAAGCATTTATAGAACCTGTTAGCAATACTAAGGCAATATATAAATAAAATGTTTTTAAATACATACCGCCATATACGCTGATAAGCTATTTACAGATTACAATTATTTTACGGCTGATATTTGAAAACCACTAAAAAAACATCAATAATTGTATCCGCTGATCTTTTTAAATAGCGCAACTTTGCGCAATGAAACCAAAATTTGCCATAATAGGTTGTGGGCGTATAGCAAAACGCCACGCAGAACAAATAAACAAAATAGGTAAATTGGTAGCCGTTTGTGATATTGTTTTAGAAAATGCCGCTGAGCTTGCAAAAGAATATCATGCAAAAATGTATTTATCCATAGAAGATTTATTGATCAATGAAAAAGAGGTTGATATTGTAAGTATATGTACACCCAACGGGCTTCATGCAGAACATGCCATCAAAAGTTTAAAGGCAAATAAGCATGTGCTTTGCGAAAAACCTTTATGCATTTCTTCCGCAGATGGAAAAAACATGATACAGGCGGCTGCACTTGCTGATAAAAAATTATTTGTGGTAAAACAAAACCGGTATAACCCCCCGGTACAAGCCGTAAAAGCATTATTAAAAGAAGATAAACTTGGTAATATTTTTTCTTTTCAAATAAATTGTTTTTGGAACAGGCCCAAAGAATATTACCTAAACAACTGGAAAGGCACAAAAAGTATGGATGGCGGCACTTTATTCACACAATTCAGCCACTTTATTGACTTACTTTTTTGGTTTTTAGGAGATGTGAAAGAAGTAAAAGCCATTACAAGAAATTATGAACACAGTAATATAGAAATAGAAGATACAGGCATTGTGCTTATTGAAATGAAAAGTGGAGCCATTGGCACTTTAAATTATACCGTAAATAGTTTTCAAAAAAATATGGAAGGCTCTTTTACCATTTTTGGCAAAAAGGGAACGGTAAAAATTGGTGGCCAATATTTAAATGAACTGGAATACCAATGCATTGATGGAGTAAAAATTACTGATCTTCCGCAGGGCATGCCTGCAAATGCTTATGGCTTTTACGAGGGTAGTATGAGCAACCACGATAAAGTTTATGAACATTTATTAAAGGCCCTTGAAATACCCGGCTACGAATTTGCCAGTGCATCGGACGGCATGAAGACCGTAGAAATTATTGAAAAAATATATTCACAGGCCGCTATAAAATAAATTCACTTTATTTGTTATAAAAACTTTCTGTGCCATCCATATATTTTACAGTTACAACAGACCTTTCTTACGATCAGCGGATGATACGCATCTGTACTTCATTGGCTGATGCAGGTTATGGCGTAACACTGGTAGGCAGAAAAATCAATTCTTCAATTCCTTTACTTACCCAACCCTACAACCAAAAAAGAATAAACTGCCTTTTTGAAAATGGGAAACTCTTTTATGCAGAATATAATACCCGATTATTTTTTTATCTGTTATTTAAAAAAATGGACGGTATCTGCGCCATTGATTTAGACAGCATACTCCCGTGTTATTATATTTCAAAAATTAAAAAAATAAAACGGATTTACGATGCCCATGAACTTTTTTGTGAAATGAAGGAAGTAATGAGCCGCCCCAAAATTTATAAAATATGGAAATGGGTAGAAAGAAAAACCGTACCCCATTTTACACATGGCTACACAGTAAATAAACCTATTGCAGATGAATTTAATAAAATGTATGGCTGTAATTATGAAGTGATAAGAAGTATTGCTATCTACCAGCCTTTTCTTCAACAGCAAAAAAAAGAAAAGTATATTTTATACCAGGGAGCAGTAAACGAAGGCCGCAGTTTTGAAACACTGATACCGGCTATGCAATGGATAAACGTGCCCTTATACATTTGTGGCAATGGAAACTTTATGCAACAGGCCATAAAACTGGCAGAGCAGTATCAGGTGACTGAAAAAATATTATTTAAAGGAATGTTATCACCACAATTATTGAGAACTTATGCAAGCCAGGCTTATATTGGTATTACACTTTTTGAGCATAAAGGGTTAAGCAATTATTATTCGCTCGCCAACCGGTTTTTTGATTATATCCATGCTGCAGTGCCGCAGCTTTGCGTAAATTATCCTGCGTACCGGCAAATAAACAATTTATACCATGTAGCTGTTCTGATAGATGACTTAAGCCCGGAAAATATTGCCCGTAATATAAATGAAATGCTGAGCGATGAAGCCGGCTGGAAAGTGTATAAAACAAATTGTATAGAAGCAGGCAAGGTATTAAACTGGCAAAACGAAGAAAAAAAATTATTGTTATTTTATAAAGAAATATTTGGATAAGCATTTACACATAGTTGCGTTTGATGTTCCCTGGCCGGCAGATTATGGCGGTGTAATTGATGTGTTCTGTAAAATAGTATGGCTGCAAAAATCTGGTGTAAAAATACACCTGCACTGTATTGCCAATGACCGCAAAGAGCAAAAGGAATTAAATAAATATTGCTATGCTGTACATTATTATAAAAGAAAAAAATCACTTTCGGGTTTATCGCTAACCATTCCTTATATCGTACAATCCAGAAGTAATAATGCACTTTTACAAAAGCTGCAGCAGGATGATTACCCGATTATTTTCGAAGGCGTTCATTGTACTTATTTTTTGCATAAGAATATGCTTAAGAACAGGAAAGTTTTTATAAGGTTGCATAATGTAGAGCATAAATACTATCATCAACTGGCAAAACATGAAACTAATATTTTAAAAAAAATATATTTTTTTTGGGAGAGCAGGCTATTGAAAAGTTATGAAAAGAAACTTGCCGGCAAGGCATTGTTTTTTTCTTTAAGTACTGATGATATTTTTTTTTACAAATCAGTCTTTAAGGCACAAAAAATTAAATTCGTTCCTGCTTTTTTACCATGGAACAATATAAATGCACAACCAGGCAAAGGGTGTTTCTGTTTATATCACGGTAACCTTGCGATAAATGAAAATGAAAAAGCTGCCGATTGGTTAATGAATGAAGTATTTAATTCGTTACAAATACCCTTGGTAATTGCCGGTAAAAATCCTTCATTGCCCCTGCAGACACTGGCACAAAGTAATGCCCATACCTGCATGATCATAAACCCGGATGATAATGAAATGCAGGATCTGATTAAAAAAGCACAAATAAATATTCTTCCTTCATTTAACAGAACCGGCGTAAAATTGAAATTATTAAATGCTTTGTATAATGGCAGGCATTGCCTTGTAAATGAGGCTGCCATACAAGGTGCAGCAATTAACCGGTTGTGCTCAATTGCCAATACTGCTGATGAATTTAAGCAACAGGTAGAAAAATTATTTCATCAAAATTTTACAGAAGAGGACCTCCAGAAAAGGCAACCGGTTTTAGAACAGATTTACAACAACGAAAAAAATGCCCGGCAACTTATTGCATGGATATACTAGCATTATCCCACACTTTATTTGCTTCGGTTTTAATCGTTCGGGCCGGAAATTTATTTATCACCATATAATCATGCGTAGCCATTACAATGGTAGTGTTGTAATCTTTACAGATATGAAAAAGCAACTGCATAATTTCATCACTGGTTTCGGGGTCAAGGTTACCTGTAGGCTCATCTGCCAATATTAATTTTGGAGAATTTAATAAAGCCCTTGCTACGTCTATGCGCTGCTGTTCGCCACCACTCAGTTCAAAAGGCATTTTAAAACCTTTTGTTTTCAGGTTCACTTTATCCAGCACATCACCTATTTTTTCGTCCATTAATTTTTCATCTTTCCAACCCGTAGCTTTTAATACAAATTTCAGGTTATCATTTACGTTTCTGTCTGTTAATAATTGAAAATCCTGGAATACAACACCAAGGTTCCGGCGCAGGTACGGCACCGTTTTCCACGTAAGTTCTTTAAGATTGTGGCCGGCAACCCAACCCTCTCCTTCACGCAATTCTAAATCTCCATACATTGTTTTAAGCAAGCTGCTTTTGCCCGTTCCGGTTTTACCAACCAGATATACAAATTCACCTTTATCTACAGAAATATTTACATCACTTAAAATAAGGCTGTTTCCCTGGTAAATATTTACATTCTTTAATTCAATAATAGATTGAGACATAGTTTTATTTTTTTAGTGCCGGGCCTTGGTAACATATTTCACTTTATAAGCCCCACTCCAGATTGTCGCAAATTTAGCAGTTTGAAAAGGAGTAAGAAAATATAGTTTTAAACCACCTGTTAAAAAGTTGGTAACGCCGCCTACCCAATGCACTGTTATATTTTACCATATTTTTAAAAAATATTTTATTTTTTTACTGCACTAATTTATCTTGAGCCAAACTTTATGACTATGAATAAAACCCTCTGCATAATTTTAATTTGCTTCCTTTTTTTTAAAGGCCACGCAAGTGCTCAAACTTCTCAAGCCATACAACCATTATCCTTATCTGCATCTAAATTTGCAACTAAAATAAAAATATCAGGAATGGCATCGGGTTACGCTGCCGGGTTAAAAATAAATAATGCAATTGTAGTTGTTGATACCACTATAAAAGTTTCGCCTAAAACGGCTTATTTAAGTATAGATTTTTCGGGCATTGAAGGTTCATCATTAACCGAAATACTAAGTGGTAACAATAGTTTCTGGATTATAGATAAAAATGGCAAAGAGATAAAATCAGTACAGAAATTTTTGAAAAAAGTTAATGGTTCTATGGAGAGCGAAATAGTATATTACACCGTGAAAATCCCTTTCAAATTAAAAACAGATCTTAAGAATACTTATACCGTACGCTATTTATGGGAAAGTAAAGACAGAAAAAAAATGATTGATATAATTGCATCAAGATAGATGGGTTACCTTAAAATAATAAATTGGCAACGAGGGTTCACTCAGTGTTCCTCATTCGTACGGCATCTTCTCTTCCTTTACAAAGCCAATTAATAATAGACTGCACCTGAGCCATAGCCGCTTAAAAAACTACATTCAAAATATTTTTACAATGTGGATAACTAAGTTATTAGTTTTAAAACTAAATATTTAGTTTTACCTCTTCAAAACAAAAAATAAATGAAGCCGCTGACAAAAGCAGAAGAACAGATAATGCAGGTGCTATGGAAATTAGGCAAAGCATTTTTAAGAGAAATAATTGAAGCACTGCCTAACCCCAGGCCACATAACAATACCGTGGCCACTATCATAAAAATACTGGTAGAAAAAGAATTTGTTGCCGTTACTGTATTTGGAAGAACACACCAATACTACCCTTTGGTAACAAAAGACGCATACAGCAAAAGCACAATGAAGAGTTTGGTAAAAGGTTATTTTGA
>JANLQE010000052.1:0-10121 GCA_031367625.1 Bacteroidota bacterium | reverse complement strand
AAATACTGCTGCTGTTGTTTTATCTGTGCCAATAGTTTGCTGCCTACATTGCCTACACCTGCAATAAATACATTTACTTCTTTTATGGCTGTTTCAAAAAAGGCTTCATGTACCACATTGATGGCTTTTTTTACATCGTTGGCACTAATTACGGCAGATATATTTCTTTCGGAAGATCCCTGGGAAATGGCCCGGATATTTACCCCGTTTTGTCCCAATGCACTGAATAATTTTCCGCTGATGCCGGTATGGTTTTTCATCCTGTCGCCAACAAGTGCTATAATGGATAAATTATTTTCCAGGATCAATGGATCAACTTTTTTCTGTTCTATTTCATAAGAAAAAGCATCATCAATTGCTCTTTTGGCAGTAGCTGCATTGGCTTCTTCTATTCCTACACAAATAGCATGTTCTGATGAACTTTGAGTAATGAGGATCACATTTATTTTCTTTGCTGCCAATGCCTCAAAAAGTCTTTTAGAAAAGCCCGGAATGCCAACCATTCCGCTTCCTTCAAGACTAAGAAGGGCAATATTATTGATGCTTGACAAACCTGTAATACTGCTGCTGCTTTCTGCCGCCTGTTGCTTAATCAGGGTGCCGGCATCGCCGGGAGCAAAAGTATTTTTTATCCAGACAGCAATCCCTTTGCTCATAACGGGCTGTATGGTTGGCGGATAAATAACTTTGGCGCCAAAATGCGAAAGCTCCATCGCTTCCTGGTAAGATATCTGTGGAATTACTTTAGCGTTTACTACTAACCGTGGGTCTGCCGTCATCATTCCGGAAACATCAGTCCATATTTCTAATTGTTCAGCATCAAGGGCCGCGGCAAATATGGCTGCTGTATAATCAGAACCTCCTCTTCCCAAAGTAGTATGGATGCCTTCTTTACTGGCTGCAATAAAGCCGGGAACAACGTATAATGCAGCATCATGCATAGCGAAATAATGTTTTATTTTTTGATTGCTTACAACAAAATCAACTTCAGCATTTCCATAATTGGAATCGGTAGTAATCAATTTCCTGGCATCCGTCCAATGCGCTTCTGTTTGTGCTGAATGTAAAGCAGCCGTGATGATTTTGGAGGATAGTAATTCTCCATAACTTACAATTCTGTCTTTTGTTCTTTCAGACAATTCTTTTAACAGGTAAATACCGTTGCAGATATCTTCAATTTCGTTGCATTGTGTTTTTACTAAACTCAAAATGCTGCTTTGTACTGTAATGGGGATAAGCTCTTTTACTGTTTGAAAATGCCTCATTTCAATTTCACCCAATAACTCTTTGTAACGAGCATTGCCTTCTGCTGCAAGCTGGCTGCATTGCAGCAGCAAATCGGTAATACCGCCCAGGGCAGATACTACCACTATAGTTTTTGAAGCATGGCTTTTTTGCTGCACAACTGCCATTACTTTCTTTATGTTTTCTGCATTGGCTACAGAGCTGCCGCCAAATTTTAATACCTGCATTTTAAGTTATTAATATGTAAAAAATTATGATGAAACATATACAAATAATTGTTGTGAATAAAAGCCGGAGCCCGATTGGTAATATGGAGATATACAACCCTTAACGGGTTGTAATAATAGTTGTTATTGTAGAATTGGATGCTGCAGAAAGGAAGTTGGCGATATGTATATTGTAATAAAACACCTCAGCGAATATAGGATATTTATCTGCATTAGAATAAGTTTTTAAATTTTTCTAAAGAAGATAAAAAAAAGAGACTTACCCTATTTCTTCAGCCTTATATTCAACGTTTTTTTAAAAATTATCTAAGCCGGTTACTTTCTTTTATTATTTTATTATCTCTTCTTATTCCTGCGATAGCCAGCAACAAAAATATTAAAACTGCGGGTTGAAAAACTGCCCATAATGCGTAGGTATTATAAGTAGAGGTAAGAAAAATTATTTTTGTATAATGGTAGTACATATAAAGTAAGCCTGCCTGAAGCAAGATTGCAGCAATAGAAAGTTTTAATTGCATCTGCCTGTTTTTATACATGAATACAGCGATAAATGCAAGCAGCCCGATGCCGGTTGTAAGCAATATAAAAAAAATATTTTCTGTACCCTTTAAAGCATATTGCTGCTCCCCGGAAGTATGGATACCACTGTAAAAAGGAAAATTTAAACCTGCAAAGGCACAGGCCGATGCTAATAATAACCAAATCGTTTGTATTCTTTGTAACATAAAATATTTTAAGGGTTTATTTTTGTTTCACGCAAAGACCGCTAAGAGGCAAAGGCGCAAAGGTTGTTATTTTTGTTTCACGCAAATGCCGCCAAGAGGCAAAGGCGCAAAGGTTTTATTTTTGTTTCACGCAAAGACCGCTAAGAGGCAAAGGCGCAAAGGTTGTTATTTTTGTTTCACGCAAAGACCGCTAAGGGGCAAGGGCGCAAAGGTTGTTATTTTTGTTTCACGCAAAGGCCGCTAAGTGGCAAAGGCGCAAAGGTTTAGGGTTTACAATTCAGGATACAGCGGAAACCCTTTCATGAACAATTTTACTTCTTCTTTTACGGCCTGTACGTTTGCTTCATCATCAATGTTCATCAAAACTTTATCAATTAAATCTACTACTATCTGCATGTGTTCTTCCTTCATACCACGGGTGGTAATAGCGGGTACACCTACCCTTATGCCACTTGTAACAAATGGGCTTTTATCATCGTAAGGCACGGCATTTTTATTAAGCGTAATATGTGCCCTGTCCAGGGTTTCCTGTGCTTTTTTGCCGGTAATATTTTTGTTGCGCAGGTCTATCAAAATTAAATGATTATCGGTGCCACCGCTGATGATCTGGTAATCTTTTGCTGTAAAAGCTTTGGCCATTGCCTGTGCATTGCTTTGTACCTGCTTTATATATTCGGTAAATTCATCTGTCAGCAATTCGCCAAAAGCTATAGCCTTGGCGGCTATTACGTGCTCCAGCGGGCCGCCCTGTGTACCCGGAAAAACAGCCATATCCAGCAAATTACTCATCATGCGTACGTTGCCTTTCATATCTTTTAACCCAAACGGATTTTCAAAATCTGTTTTCATTAAGATGATTCCGCCCCTTGGGCCACGCAATGTTTTATGGGTAGTACTGGTTACAAAATGGCAATGTTCAAAAGGAGAACTTAATAATCCTTTGGCAATAAGGCCTGCAGGGTGAGCCATATCGCACATTACAAAAGCATTTATTTCATCGGCTACTTTTCTTATTCTTGCATAATCAATATCACGGCTGTAGGCAGAGGCACCGCAGATGATGAGTTTTGGTTTTTCGGCACGGGCTTTTTCTTCCAGCATTTCGTAATCAATAAGGCCGGTATCTTTTTTTACGGTATAAAAAAATGCCTGGTATAATTTACCGGAAAAATTTACCGGGGAGCCATGGGTTAAGTGGCCGCCCATACTTAAATCGAGGCCAAGTATTTTATCGCCAGGCTGTAATATGGCCAGCATTAATGCGGCGTTGGCCTGGGCACCACTATGCGGTTGTACATTGGCATATTCACAATTAAAAACCTGTTTTATTCTGTCTATCGCCAGTTGTTCTACCTGGTCCACAATTTCGCAGCCTCCATAATAGCGCCTGCCGGGATAACCTTCTGCATATTTATTGGTAAGTGATGTGCCCATGGCCTCCATTACCTGCAGACTGGTAAAATTTTCACTTGCTATCAATTCAATTCCGTTGCGTTGCCTTTCCAGTTCTTTATCTATCAGGTCAAAAATCACACTATCTCTTTGCATAAACTATTTTTTAAAACGCAAATATAAGCCGCCGCCGCTACATTATAAATTTGTACTATAATGTTTTAAAAATGGAAAGATTTTTTTTCTACCAATACCTGTTTATTCAAAATGTGTTACTTTCACTTTCCGAAAAAACATAGTAAATAATATTGTAAACGAAATACACTCCGTCAGGTACGGATAAGTTTATCAATGAAGGCCATTATACCAGTAGCAGGCGCAGGCACCAAGCTTCGCCCACACACATATACACAACCAAAAGCTTTAATTCCTTTAGCGGGAAAGACTATCCTTAGTATTATTGTAGATCAGCTCCGGGATGCAGGCATTACAGATTTTATTTTCATCATTGGGTATCTGGGCGAAAAAATACAGGATTATGTTACCAGCAATTATCCCGGTCTTAACTGTGATTTTGTAACACAGAGCGAACGCCATGGTACCGGCCATGCCATTGATCTTACTAAAGCACTGGTGGGCAGCGATGAGGTATTGATTGTATTGGGCGATACCATTGCAGAATATGATGTAAAAGAAATGTTGCTTTCGCCTTACTCTATGTTAGGGGTAAAAAGAGTAGATGACCCACGTAATTTTGGAGTAGCCGAAATAGGGGAGGATGGTTTTTTTATAAGCCGTGTGGTAGAAAAACCTTCTATTCCAAAAAGTAATTTGGCATTGGTAGGCGTGTATAAAATAAAAGAAACCGGGTTTTTGTTTTCGTGCCTGCATAAAATACAGGAAACAAAGCTTCGCAGTTATGATGAATTTAACCTGACCGATGCATTGGAGTGTATGATACAACAGGGAGCAAAATTTCAGGCATTTAAAGTACAAAACTGGTTTGATTGCGGCAAAAAAGAATCGCTGCTGGAATCAAATGCCATCCTGCTGAAAAAATTTGGTGGCAATATTAAAAATGCGCATGATTTTAAAAACAGTATCATTATTCCTCCGGTAAGCATAGGCGAGGGTTGCATTATTCAAAACTCAGTTATAGGGCCTAACGTGGCCATCGGCGAGCATACTATTATAAATCATGCGATAGTAAAAGATTCTATTATTGGCGCCTATTCCAACCTGTTTGAAATTGTACTGGATAATTCTCTTATTGGCAGCGATGCCGAAGTAAAAGGCGTAAGCCGCAATTTAAATATTGGGGATAATACAGCAATTGATTTAGGTGGCGGCGCAAAATAGTTGATAGCTTTCAGCTGATAAATATTTCAGGATGATGAAGCTCAACTGATTTTCTTTCTTCAGCATTTATCCCGCTTTTCACTATACCTGCGCTACGCTTCGGTGCCGCTGCAATCGGGGCTAAAATTTGAACAGTATAATTTTATAGCAGCATTTATACCGGAAGTTTTTTTTAATAAAAACCATTAAACCATGCCTTAGTATTTTAAAAATACCGCAGATTCGGAAATGTAATCTGCGAATCTGCGGCCAAAACAAAACCGGCGGATACAAAACTATTTTTAAACAGGTACTTATTAATGGTTGGTTATTTAATTAGGCAACTAAACTCCTATCCCAAAAGCTTTCGGGACTAAACAAAAAAACTTAAGAAATAAAGATGCTTACTAATTACTAAAAGGTTAATAGCATTTTCTTTTTTATAATTTGTATTTACAACCATGCAAACATTTTCCAACAGCATTACTAAGTTATTTAAAATTGAAAAGCCCATCATTCAGGCGGGAATGATATGGGCCAGTGGGTGGAAGCTGGCAAGCGCCGTAAGCAATGCCGGTGGGTTGGGCATTATCGGCAGCGGCAGTATGTACCCCGAAGTATTAAAAGAACATATACAAAAATGCAAAGCCGCAACAGATAAACCCTTTGGCGTAAATATACCATTGCTTTACCCGGATATAGACCAGCATCTTAAAATTATTATTGACGAAAAAGTGCCCATTGTTTTTAGCAGTGCCGGCAACCCAAAAACATTTACATCTTATTTAAAACAACATAATATTACTGTAGTACACGTGGTAAGCAGCAGCAAATTTGCATTAAAAGCTCAGGATGCAGGCTGCGATGCTGTGGTAGCAGAAGGCTTTGAAGCAGGCGGGCATAACGGCAGAGAAGAAACAACGAGTTTTATTTTAATACCTGCTGTGTGCAATGCAGTAAAAATTCCGGTAATTGCCGCAGGCGGCATAGCCACCGGCAGGCAAATGCTGGCCGCAATTGTACTAGGTGCCTCTGCAGTGCAGTTGGGTAGCCGTTTTGTAGCAAGCCACGAAGCCAGCAGCCATATCAATTTTAAAAATGCGGTAATTAAAGCCGGCGAAGGTGATACCATACTTACTTTAAAACAATTAACCCCTGTAAGATTAATGAAGAATAAATTTTATGAGCAGGTGCAGCAGGCAGAAATGAATTGCATACCCACCAATGAATTGGAAATTTTACTGGGCAAAGCAAGGGCAAAAAAAGGGATGTACGAAGGCGATATGGAACAAGGCGAATTAGAAATAGGCCAGGTAAGCAGTCTTATTAAGGAAATAAAACCAGCAGCCCAAATTGTTGATGAAATATGGAATGAATACAACAGCCTTCTGCGCCTTCCACACGAATAAAACCCTATATTTGCCCAATTCAAAAAAATTGTTAATCAACCCTCACACAATGCAAAGAGCAACAAGGAGATTTCTATGCAGGTATTTTGCTTTTACGTTTATTTTATTAATGAGTTTTTCAGCCTACTGTCAGCCACCGGTACAGTTACCTAATGTACAGATACCTACAGAAATAAATCCTAACCAGATAGATCCTAAAACTTTATCACAAACCCAGTTATCTTCTCTTTTAAGCGATAAGAATAAAGAAACGGGTAAGGATAAAAATGCAGAACTTTTAAAAAATAACAGGATTGATAAAGACAGTGTTATTAAAGATGATATAAAACGTAATGCTTATAGCCCCAGCCAAACTTATGGTGCCAATGTTTTTTCCAATTCTTCTGTTACCAATCTATCAGAACTTTCTATTCCTCCGTTAGATTATCCGATAGGCGTGGGAGATCATATCATTGTAGCAATGTGGGGAGGTGCAGAATATCAAAACAGTTATATAGTGGCCAGAGACGGAGCTATTTTTCCGCAGGGATTGGGTAAAATTAATGTGGGTGGTTTAACTTTTGATAATGTAAGGGCAATCGTGTATTCAAGGTTTAAAAGTGTGGTACCTGGCGGCACAAATATTTCTATTACGCTTGGTGAGCCACGTTCTATTAATGTAAACGTAGTGGGAGAAGTGCAAAATGGTGGCCCGGTTACCGTATCTGCTTTTAGTAATGCGTTTAATGTAATAGCCCGTGCAGGCGGTATTACAGCTTTTGGAGACCTTAGAAATATACAAATAAAAAGAAACGGCCTGGTTATAGATGAAATTGATGTGTATCAATACTTAACCTCTGGCGATTTTGGCAAGCATATTTATCTGCAGAATAATGATTTTGTAATAGTAGGTTTTGTACAGAAAAAAATATTGGCAACAGGTCAGTTTAAAAGGCCTATGTATTACCAGTTAAAAAAAGAAGAAGGCGTAAAGGCACTCTTAAAATATACCGGTGGTTTAAATTCAGATGCCCTTGCATCCGGCCTTAAAGTAATACGTACAGAAAATGAACGGCAGGTGCAGAAGGATGTAAATGCAAATGCTGTTATGAAAATTTCCGGTGAGGATTTTCCGCTTGAAGATGGAGATATTGTAAAAGTAAATTTAATAAAAGCAGGTATTTCCAATAAGGTAGAAGTTAGAGGAGAAATTACTTACCCTGATTTTTATGAGATACGCCAGGGCGACCGGTTGTTCGATCTGATAAACAGGGCAGGTGGTGTTACCCGTAATACTTATTTACCGAGAGCTTATATTTTTAGGGGAGCGGGGGATTCTACCAATTTACGATCAGACAGGCTTGAGGTTGATTTATCCGGAATTAATGCCAATGAAATAACCAGCATCAGCAATGTTTTATTATTGCCGAATGATATTGTACAACTTTTTGCACAGAGCGAATTTGGAGATCCCCAATACGTTGAAATATTTGGCGAGGTTCGTAAAGAAGGTAAAGTACGCAAGTATGGTGGTATGACGTTACAGGATCTTTTATATTTATCGGGAGGAATAAAACAATCTGCAGAGTATGGCAGATTGGAAATTTCAAGTATTGTAGATGTGGACTCTGCAAAAAAAGGACTGAAGCCTACGAGAACAATTGTAAAATCTTATGCTATAAAGCCCGATCTGCAGTTAGATTCTACATCTGCATTGGTAAAGCTAAAACCTTATGACCAGGTATTTGTAAGAAAGAACCCTACTTTCGAATTACAGCAAAATATCGAATTAAGAGGGTTAGTAAAATACCCGGGGCTTTACTCAAGGCTAAATAAATACGAAAGACTATCTTCTTATTTAGACCGGGCAGGCGGATTTAAAGATAACGCAAACCTTAGCGGAGCAGTTCTCTTTAGACCCAAGCTGGAAAACTTTAAAGAGTTAATGGTAAAAAACAAACCTGCATTAGACTCTAATGGCTATCCTATAAAAGATTCTGTTTCCTCTTCTTTAATAACACTGGAAGAACCTGTGAGCATTGATTTATACAAAGCCTTAAAATACCGTAATTCCAAACACGATATTGTATTGCATGAGCATGATATTATTTTTGTACCCGAAATAAATCCTTTTGTAAGTGTGCAGGGGAAGGTGCAATCTCCATTAAAAATTGCTTTTGATAAAGAGCATACCAATCTTCTTTATTACATAGATAAAGCCGGCGGATATGGTATTAAACCATGGAAGAAAAGAATTTATGTTACTTATGCAAATGGCAAGAGCCGGAGAACAAGAAATTTTTTCTTTTTGCATTTCTATCCTGCAGTACAGGAAGGATCTGTAGTAACAGTGCCTGCAAAACCAGAGGGTCAGGAAATAACAGATATTGCTAAATCTGTAGTGTTAGCTGCCATACCCGTTATACTTACAGGCTTTATTTTTAAATATATAAGATAAAAACTTATTAACAGTGACAACGATTGAACTTACCAGAAAAGTTTTTACAAGATTGGGAAAAGTAAAATTGCTGATAATAGCAGTAGGCCTGCTTGTGGGCGCATTGTTATTTATGTATGCCAAAAATAAACCTGTTATATATACTTCCAGAGCCACCGTATTTCCACTTACTGCTTCCAACGATAATTCCGGCGCCAGCAGTTTATTAAGTTCATTAACCGGTATTGGCGAAGGAACCAAAAGCTTTAGCCAGGAAGCATCTATAAATATTGTAGAGCTTGCAACAAGCCGGAGAACCAGAGAAGCAGTAGCTATGGAAAGATTGCCGCAAATGGGTAATAAATATATTGCGCAGTTATTGATAGAGAGCGAAAATAAATATAAAGGTTTATTTGCCAAAGACATTAAAATACCTGCTAATGATACAACGCTTGCGGCTATTGGCGGTAGTATGCTAAAGGCTGCAATAACAGCAAAAATTAATAAGAACGGCATATTGGAAACTACTTTCACCAACCCGGATTACAACCTTATAGCGCCCGTAAGCTATATTCTTATTGATAAACTATCGCAGTTTTATAAAGACCTTAAAGTAAAAAAAGCAAGGTTTGATTATAATTTTACGGTAAAAAAAATGGATTCTTTGCAGGAAGTGCTGGATACTTATGACAGACGTGCCATACACCTGGCAAATACTACTTTATTTGTACCCAGCGAAAGAATAGAATACACTATCCCAAAAGAAAATTTAATAAGCAATAAAGAAAGAGTATTGGGCCAAAGAAATGGTGCAGCAAATAACAGAGAAGAAGCTTTATGGCGTTTGCAGAAAGTAACCCCTATTATAGAAACCCTTGATAAGCCCGATCCTCCGTTTGAACAAACAGCATCTTCCCCCATAATATTTTCTTTTGTTGGTTTTTTAGCGGGGTGTTTTTTGGGTGTAATAATATTTGTTGCCGATATTTTGTATAAATATATTAATACAGAAATTAAAGATGCCGTTTTTGGAGACAAAGAAGTGGTAACAGAAACTGTTACCACTACATCCGAAATAGGTACTGCTTTATGATTTTTTAAAAGCCCATTTTATCATTTCCTTCCAGCTTGGTTTTTTACCATACATTAATATTCCGGTGCGGTAAATTTTGCCGGTAATCCAGGTAAAAAACAAAAAACAACCTATAAGCAAAAAAACAGATAATGCCAGTTGCCACACGGGTATATCATACGTAATGCGGCCCATCATTACTATCGGCGAGGTAAGTGGAAACAAACTTCCAAATACTGCAAGGCTGCTGTTGGGTTCATTTATTGCCTTCGTCATAATTACAAACCCTAAAATAAT
>JANLQE010000050.1:0-7451 GCA_031367625.1 Bacteroidota bacterium | reverse complement strand
GGATGTGGCTATTGAAAAGTTGCCAAAAATTTCTGGTGGCGAGCCCGCCCAGGCATTAAGCCGTGAGGCAAATAATGTTTTGTTACGTGCAACTGCAACCTTAAAAACTTTTAAAGATGAATTTGTAAGTGTAGAACATTTAGTGCTTGCTTTGCTTCAGGGCAGCGATAATACTTCCAAATTATTAAAAGATGCCGGCCTTACAGAAAAAGGGTTAATTACAGCTATTAAAGATTTGCGTAAAGGAGAAACTGTTTCTTCACAAACACAGGAAACACAATTTAATACGCTGAATAAATATGCAAAAAACCTGAATGAAATGGCCAGATCAGGAAAACTGGACCCTGTTATTGGGCGGGATGAAGAGATACGTAGAACACTGCATATTCTTAGCCGCCGAACAAAAAATAATCCGATACTTGTTGGCGAACCTGGTGTTGGTAAAACCGCTATAGCAGAAGGTTTGGCCATGCGGATTGTAAATGGGGATGTTCCGGAAAATTTAAAATCAAAAATTATTTATGCGCTGGATATGGGGCAGCTTATTGCCGGTGCAAAATATAAAGGCGAGTTTGAAGAGCGGTTGAAAGGCGTTGTAAAAGAAGTAACATCTGCCGAAGGCGAAATAATTTTATTTATTGATGAAATACATACTTTGGTAGGGGCAGGTGGCGGCGATGGCGCTATGGATGCAGCAAATATTTTAAAGCCTGCGTTGGCCCGTGGCGAGTTAAGAGCGATAGGCGCAACTACATTAGCGGAGTATCAAAAATTCTTTGAAAAAGATAAAGCACTGGAGCGACGTTTTCAAAAAGTACTGATTGATGAACCAACTGTAGAAGATGCTATTTCTATTTTACGTGGGTTAAAAGACAGGTACGAAACGTATCATCATGTAAGGATAAAAGATGAAGCGATTATTGCTGCCGTGGAACTTTCTCACCGGTATATAACAGATCGTTTTTTGCCGGATAAGGCTATTGATTTAATTGATGAAAGCGCTGCCAAGCTTAGGTTAGAGATGAACTCTATGCCGGAAGAATTAGATAAATTAGAAAGGCAGATACGGCAATTAGAGATTGAAAGAGAAGCCATCAAAAGAGAACATGACGAAGCAAAGCTGAAAGATTTAAATACAGAAATTGCTAATCTTTCTGTTGAGCGGGATACTTACATGGCTAAGTGGAAAGATGAAAAAGAATTGGTAGAAAAAATACAAAATGGCAAAGCTACTATTGAACAGTTAAAACAGGAAGCAGAGCAGGCAGAGAGAAATGGAGATTATGGTAAAGTTGCAGAAATACGATACGGCAAAGTAAAAGAACAGGAAACGCAGATTGCAGAACTTACTAATCAACTCGAGGCACTTTCAGAAAAAAGATTATTAAAAGAAGAAGTGGACGCAGAAGACATTGCAGAAAGTGTAGCAAAAGTTACCGGCATACCGGTAATGAAAATGCTGCAGAGCGAAAGAGAAAAACTGCTGAGTCTTGAAGATGAATTGCATAAAAGAGTAGTGGGGCAGGATGAGGCAATTGAAGCCGTGGCAGATGCTATACGCCGTAGCCGTGCTGGTTTGCAGGATGCTAAAAAACCAATTGGTTCTTTTATTTTTCTGGGTACTACAGGTGTTGGTAAAACAGAACTGGCAAAAGCCCTGGCAGATTATTTATTTGATAATGATAATATGATGACCCGGATAGACATGAGCGAATACCAGGAAAAACATTCTGTGAGCCGTCTTGTTGGGGCACCTCCGGGGTATGTTGGTTACGATGAAGGAGGACAACTGACGGAAGCGGTTAGACGTAAACCTTATTCGGTGGTATTGCTGGATGAAATAGAAAAAGCTCACCCCGATGTTTATAATATTTTATTGCAGGTTTTAGATGACGGAAGGCTGACAGATAATAAAGGCCGGGTGGTGAATTTTAAAAATACCATCATCATAATGACAAGTAATATGGGCAGTCAGATAATTCAGGATAATTTTGAAAACATAACAGAAAAAAATAAGGCCGAAGTAGTAGAAAGAACAAAAGAAGAAGTTATCAATTTATTGAAACAAACCATACGGCCCGAATTTTTAAACCGTATTGACGAAATAATAATGTTTCAGCCATTGATGAAAAAAGAGATAAAGGGGATCATCAATATTCAGTTAGCCGGTTTAAAGAAATTAGTTGCCCAAAATGGTATTGATCTGCAGTTCAGCGATTATGCGCTGGATTACCTGGCAGAAAATGGTTACGACCCACAATTTGGTGCCCGGCCGCTGAAAAGGTTAATACAAAAGGAAATCGTAAATAAATTGAGTAAGCGTATTTTGGCAGCAGATATAGAAAAGCAAAAACCGGTATTGGTAGATGTTTTTGATGGAACTGTGGTTTTTAGAAACCAGGATTTGTAAAAAATTATCGGGCTCTTAATAATCTTAACATTTAATTAAGTGTTTGATTATCAGTTGTTATGTTAACGTTTAAGGGAATTTTTTTAAGATGGCTTTTTATACATTTTAAAAAACACTACCTTCAACCGATTCTGAAAAATAAATTTAGAATAATTATTATAGGTTGCAGTATTATAAAACCCTATTTTACATGCAATTAATTAATTAAAAGGAAATTATATATGGCATTTAAGAAAGAAGTGGTTGAAATTATAGAACCCAAAGACGTTTTTGTTGGAAACCCCAAAGCAGAAGTAACTTTAGAGGAATTTGG
This sequence comes from Bacteroidota bacterium, assembly GCA_031367625.1. Lineage (GTDB taxonomy): Bacteria > Bacteroidota > Bacteroidia > Chitinophagales > Chitinophagaceae > Ferruginibacter. The sequence continues at coordinate 4,728 of JANLQE010000050.1, read as the reverse complement.
AGAATACGAAAGTGAAGTTTGCGCTAAGGCAAATGAAATTGTAAAAAAATTGCTGGATGAATACGATGGAAGAATACGATTCAATTTCAGACATTTTCCCCTGACTAACATTCATCAGCGTAGCCTTAAAGCCGGCGAAGCAGCAGTAGCTACAGCGCAGGAAGGAAAGTTTTGGGAGATGCACAACATTTTATTTGCAAACCGTAAAAACCTGGGAACAACCAGTTTAAAACTCCATTCAAAAGAAGCAGGTGTAAACAATAAACGTTTTCTGGATGAGCTTGTAAATGCAACTTATGGTTGGCAGGTACAGGGCGATTTAAGAGAAGGTTTAAACCGTGGTGTAAAAGATGTACCTACATTTTTTGTAAACGGCGAAAGGGTGGCAAAACCTACTTACGAAGAAATAAAAAAAGAAATTGAATCTGCTTTGAAAAAATTAAAGAAGAAAGCTCCTGTAAAACAAAAAGCAGCATAAGTTTTTAAGAATATAAGTTAAAAAGGCTCTCCGTTTTGGAGAGCTTTTTTTATTGTAATAAAGTTGTAAATACCTGGTAATAAATTTAAAGAGTTTGTATATTTTTAAGAAAACTTTTTCATGAAAATCATTTTTACAGCAATGCTGAAAAAATTCTCATTCCAGGGAGAAAAAACCGGCTGGACTTATATTGAAATACCTAAGAAGGTAACGGAACAACTTCAGCCGGGTAATAAAAAATCTTTCAGGGTAAAAGGTGTTATAGATGATTATAAAATAAACAGGGTAGCATTGGTGCCAATGGGTGAAGGTAATTTTATAATGGCGGTAAATGCGGTAATGCGAAAGGCTGTAAGAAAACAAAAAGGAGCAAATGTGCTTCTGCAGATTGAAGTAGATAGCAGTATTTTAAAAATTTCCCCAACCTTTATTACCTGCTTAAATGATGAGCCTGCAGCACTGGAGTATTTTAATAAAATGCCCACTTCGCACCGGCAATATTATTCTAACTGGATAGAAAGTGCAAAGACAGATGCAACCAAAACAAAAAGAATTGCGCTGGCTGTAAATACCCTTGCGCAGCAAATGAATTACGGAGAAATGATACGGTCACAAAAGAATAAGGAGTAAAATTTATTCTGAGGATTCTACATAATACGATACAAATTCTTTTCCATCAATCATTACTTTTACAGGATATACATCTTCTTTTTTAAACTGGTAATTGAAGCTTATAATTTTTCCGGTTGCAGAAAAATTCATAGGCTCGGGCTTTACCTCTTTTTTACCATCACCAATTATTAAGGAAATACTTGATAAATTTTTACCATTGTATATATAACTAAAGGCGATAGCATTTTTTGTTTTCGTTTTTATGTAACCTGCAATTGGCAGTGGTTTTTGTAAACCATATTCATAAGCGGCATTTGAAATTACGGGCAGCGCATAAAATTCTTTAATATTTTTAGGGCCTCCGCCCAGTTGCCAGGCAACATTGTTGGGGTAATGATCTAAATTGAATAAAGCTTTATCTGCAAAAAAGTATTCGCTGGTAAAGTATTTGGTAAAGGCACTCATTTTTTTATCGGCATAACCGCTGGCTTTGGCTGCATCTACATAAAACCATTGCTCCGGGCTTTGCCCAAGCTGCACCACATTCCATGAGTGATTAATTTCATCGGGTTTGTTATTTATGTCTTCCGGAAAATTTTTGATATACCCATCCACAGAAAGGCACCTTATATTGGCCATGCTGCACATTTCCTGTACAAGTAATGAATAGCCAAGCGGTGTTGCTTTTCTAAATTGAATTACCAATACGGGATCCTTTTTTTTGTTATCATTTGCTTTCATTGCCTTCACATCCCATGAAATATTATTAGCTATCCAAAAAAAAATGGCCCTTGCTTTATCTTTTTTATTATCGAATTTTCTGGTAATTGTATCTGAAATAGTAGCCACATTAAGGTTATTAAGCGCACCTAAACTTTTTACATATTCATCTACAGAATTATTTTCTAAGGACGTGCTTTGTCCATTGCTGGTATAGGAAATTGCTGTAAAAATAAAGAGGAGAAGAGTCAGAATTTTTTTCATCTTCTAAAAATAAACAACCTTACGTTAATTAATTTAAAATATTAATTCTTGATTGTCTCTTTTATTAGGATACTTTAACCATAAAAATAAAAAACCCCACAAAGAGTGAGGTTTTAGTAAATAGATTAAGCAAAATATTATCTCATGAATAATAATTCTCTATATTTTGGTAATGCCCAGTAAGCATCATCCACCATTAATTCAAGCTTATCCACATGATACCTGATTAAATCAAAGTACTTGCCTTTTACAACATCACAGTATTCAATTGCTTTTTGTTTGGTATCCACAATATCATTAGCTTTTTTTCTTGCTTCAATCAACTTTGAAACATTTTCGCTTATGGTATTTATATGTTCACTTATTTGAGCCACAATTAATTTTTGACTTGTATAAGCAGATTCACTCAGGCCCGCATCTTTTAATCCATTTATATTTTGCAATAATAAGTTTTGGTATTTAACTGCTGCCGGTATAATTAAGGTAGATGCTAAATCGCCCATAACACGGGCTTCTATCTGCACTTTTTTAATATACTCTTCCAGCATTATTTCATGCCTTGCCTCCAGCTCCAGATGATTGTAAATGTCATTATCTTCAAACAGCGCTTTAGCTTTTTTAGTAACAAATGCATCCAGTGCCAGAGGAGTAGTTTTTACATTTGGTAATCCCCTTTTCTTCGCTTCTTTTTCCCATTCTTCGCTATAACCATCGCCTTCAAATAACACAGCTTTGCTATCAACAATATATTTTTGAATTACCTGCATAATGGCTACTTCTTTCTTTTCACCTTTTTCAATAATGCCATCCACTTCGGTTTTAAAATTCTTAAGGGTTTCTGCCATTATACCGTTTATGGTTGTCATTGCACCTGCGCAGTTTGCAGCAGAACCTACTGCCCTGAATTCAAATTTATTTCCTGTAAATGCAAATGGGGATGTACGGTTTCTGTCGGTATTATCCAGCATCAGTTCAGGAATACTTTTGTGAATATCTAATTTTAAAATAGCCTCATCTGTTTCATCAAAATTACCACCTACTCTTTTTTCTACCTGGTTTAAAACATCGGTAAGATATTTACCGATAAAAATAGAAATGATGGCGGGCGGGGCTTCATTGGCACCTAAGCGATGATCATTGCCGGCACTTGCAATAGAGGCTCTTAAAAGATCAGAATAATCATGTACTGCTTTAATGATGTTTACAAAAAAAGTAAGAAACATCAAATTTGTTTTTGGTGTTTTACCAGGTGCTAAAAGATTAACCCCTGTATCTGTGCTCATGCTCCAGTTGTTGTGTTTACCGCTGCCATTAATGCCTGCAAAAGGTTTTTCATGCAACAGTACTTTCAGGTTGTGGCGCTTGGCAACCCTGCTCATTACATCCATCAGCAAAGTGTTATGATCTACTGCCAGGTTTGCTTCTTCAAATATCGGCGCACATTCAAACTGTGCAGGCGCCACTTCGTTATGGCGTGTACGCAAAGGAATGCCCAGCTTATACGACTCCTGTTCAAAATCTCTCATAAAAGCATACACACGCTCGGGTATGGCACCAAAATAATGATCTTCCAGTTGTTGCCCTTTTGCAGGGGCATGGCCAAATACGGTTCTTCCTGTTAATAAAAGATCTGGTCTTGCATTGGCCAGTCCTGCATCTACTACAAAATATTCCTGCTCCCAACCAAGGGTAGCCGTTATTTTAGAAATATTTTTATCAAAATACTGGCAAACATCTACGGCTGCTTTATCCAGTGCTACCAATGCTTTTATCAAGGGTGTTTTTGTATCCAGTGATTCGCCGGTGTAAGAAACAAATATAGTGGGGATACACAAGGTTCGGCCTTCCCCAATTTCCATGATAAATGCCGGAGAAGAAGGATCCCATGCTGTGTATCCCCTTGCTTCAAAAGTAGCTCTTAAACCACCGCTTGGGAAAGAAGAAGCATCAGGTTCCTGTTGTATAAGAGCTGCGCCTTCAAATTCTTCAATAGGGGTACCATCACCTTTTAGCGTAAAAAATGAATCATGTTTTTCTGCAGATAATCCTGTAAGTGGTTGAAACCAATGGGTAAAATGCGTTACCCCTTTACTTTCGGCCCATGCCCTAAGTCCGTTTGCTATCTGGTTTCCCATAGAGCGATCTATCTTTTTACCACCACGGGTAGAAGCTAAAAGACTTTTATATGCATCGTCGCTAAGATAATGCCTGGCTGTTTTTAAGGTAAATACATTTTCATTAAAAATTCCGGTTACCCTTGCTGCATGTTCTACTTTTACCGCTTTTTGAGAATTGCCTAAATTTGATAGTGCATTAAAACGTAATGAATTCATTTTATTTAAGTTTAGTAATGCAAAAAAAAGAAAATTATCCTAAAAAAAGTAATTTATTTTTCAAAAATGACTAAATTTTTAATTTATTTATATGAAATACTTTACATTTTTTTATTAGTAATGTGTAATAAATTCATAATTTTATACCAATTTACAGAGCATATAATGGGTGTAATTAACAGACTAACATATATTCCTCTATACCTTATTAAAGAACCTGCATTGGGTACAATGTAGCCTATAAAAAGCAGGAGCGTTATAGCAGATAAAATACAGAAAGATATAAAAGGGTTGGGCGGCTTAGTTTTTTTATAAAATAAA
>JANLQE010000195.1:0-29224 GCA_031367625.1 Bacteroidota bacterium | reverse complement strand
GGTTTGAAAACAATGAAAAAAATATGCTGAGGACGAACATACCTTAAAACTATCCGAAGAGAAGTATTTATTTACCGGGGGAAATTATTTTCAGCGAAAATAAAAACAGGACAAACCAGTAAAAAAACCGATTTGTCCTCGTTGGTTGGGTTACAAGGATTCGAACCTTGACTAACAGAATCAAAATCTGTTGTGCTACCTTTACACCATAACCCAATCTATTGCCCATTATTATTTGGGAGTGCAAAAATAGGGGTAGTAAGAAAATGTACCAAATGAATTTTTTAAAATGCTGGTTTTAATCGCCTTAACGCTAACATACTTCTGGTAACAACTGCTGAAATCTTTTTTACGCCTCTGCATCTTCCCTGTTTTTTAATTCTTTTATTTTATCCAATGCACCGGATACCACATCACACAAAATAACATATAATGCCCCATGCTGTGGGTGGGTATAAATATATTCCAGTGCTTCATTTTCGTTGGCAATCACCATTGTTGGTAAATCAGGATTGGTTTTTTGTACCCCTTGCTGTAATAAACTGATTATTTCTTCAGCATTTCTGCCTCTTAAATTTTTATCGCATCGGATAATAATTTCATCAAAAAATTGGGCAGAAATTTCGCCCAGTTCACGTATGTCTTCATCTCTTCTATCGCCGGTACCGCTAATAATACCTATTTTTTTAGGATAATCAAGCTTACTCACAAAGTCACATAATAATTTTAATCCATGAGGATTATGGGCAAAATCTGCCAGAAAAGTAAAGTTTTTAAAATTAAAAAAGTTTAGTCTTCCGGGTGTTTGTGCAGCCGAGGGAACAAAAGAAGAAAGCGCTGAACGGATATCATCAATAGTGATATCCCTGTATAAGTAAGCGGCCAGCACTGCCGGCAGGCAATTGGCAATATTGTGCAGCGCTTTGCCTTCAAAAGTTATTGGGATGTCTTTTACATTCATCACCCTTATTTTCCAGTTACCTTTTAATATAGTGATAAAACCATTTTCAAAGACTGTGCTAAGGCCGCCTTTTTTGCTATGATTTTTTATGCGTTTATTATCTTCATCCATACTGAATAATGCAATATTACATTTCAGGTCATCCTTCATCCGGTAAACAAGATCATCATCTGCATTTAATACTGCATAGCCATGGCGAAAAACTGTTTCGGGCACTACGGCTTTTACTTTGGCCATTTGTTCCAAAGTATTTATACCGCCCAGCCCCATGTGATCGGCGGCAACATTGGTAACAATGGCTACTTCGCAGTTTTGAAATGCCAGGCCGCTTTTTAAAATGCCGCCTCTTGCACATTCAAGTACGGCAAAATCTACCGTGGGATCTTTTAAAACAAACTGCGAACTGATGGGCCCTGTACAATCGCCCTTCATCATTAACTGGTTTTGAATATACACTCCATCACTGGTGGTATAGCCTACTTTTTTTCCGGCACTTTTAGCAATATGTGCCGTTAACCGGGTAGTAGTGGTTTTGCCATTTGTGCCGGTAATGGCAATTATGGGTATGCGGCCCGTGCTGCCTTTGGGAAACAGCATATCTACCACCGGTTCTGCTACATTGCGGGGCAAACCAACGGAGGGTTCAATGTGCATTCTGAAACCCGGTGCAGCATTTACTTCCAGGATGGAGCCACCATTTTCGGTAACGGGTGTACGAAGATCGCTTGCCATAATATCAATACCGCAAATATCTAAACCAATAATTTTTGCAATACGCTCACACATAAAAATATTGGCCGGATGCACTTCATCTGTTACATCGTTGCTGGTGCCACCGGTAGAAAGATTGGCCGTTGGTTTTAGAAATACCAGTTCATCTTTGGCAGGTACCGTATCTAAAGTATAATTTTTTTCGTCCAGCATTTTTTGGGTAAACTGGTCTATGGTGATTTGCGTTAATACTTTTTCATGCCCGTATCCACGGCGTGGATCTTTATTGGTTTCGTCTATTAAATATTGAATGCTATTTTTTCCATCCCCAACAACAGATGCCGGCGTACGCAAAGCAGCACAAATAAATTTGTAATTGATTACCAGTATTCTGAAATCGAAACCCGTAATAAATTTTTCTATAATTACATTCCGGCCATAATATCTTGCGGCTTCAAATGCTGTCTGGGCCTGCTGCCAGGTGGTAATATTGGTAGTGTTGCCTTTTCCATGATTACCGTTAATGGGTTTTATTACCAGAGGATAGCCATATTTTTGTACCGCTTCCCTAAGCCCTTCTTCATCCCGTATTACTGTGCCACCGGGTACCGGAATTTCTGCAGCGCCTAATAAATTTTTTGTTTCTTCTTTATCACAGGCAATGTCCACGGCTATATTTCCGGTGGTACTTGCAATGGTGGCCCGTATTCTTTTTTGATGAATGCCATACCCCAACTGAACCAGCGAATGTTTGTTCAGCCTTATATAAGGTATTCCTCTTTTTGCCGCTTCATCTACAATACATCCGGTACTGGGCCCCAGCCTTGTGTTTTCCCTGATTTCTCTCATGCGCATAATATCCTCATCAAGGCTGTACGGTTTATCATCGGTTAATGCCTGGGCAATATTTACCGATGCTCTTGCTGCGTATATACCTGCATCTTCTTCTAAATAACTAAAGCATACATAATATTCCCCGGTTACTCCGGTACCCCTGGTGCGGCCAAAGCCGGTATCCATACCTGCAAGGGTTTGTAATTCCAATGCTAAATGTTCTATTACATGACCCATCCAGGTGCCTTCGGTAACTCTTTCATAAAATCCGCCGGGCTTTAATTCACTGCACCGGTGCTCATAAAGAGAGGGCATCAGTTTATCAAGTCTTTCTAAAAAACCGGGGATAGTATTGGTGGGGCGGTCTTCCATTTCTTCCAGGTCCAGCTTCATCTGTATCAATTTAGGGCGCCTAACACTCCAGTAATTGGGACCTCTCAAAGCTTTTATTTCTAATATTTTCATAAATAATTTAATGATTGTTGGTTGGTTCTTAAAAAGTAAATTAGTGAAATACTCTTGGTTTACAAAAACAAAGAATTGCCAACCATTTTTTGATCAGTCTATATTTTTTAAGGGTGGGTAAAATTTCTACTGTACTTTACGAATGCTGATTTTTAGAAGTAATTAACACCCGTTGATAATTAATGAAGAAGTATAAAATACGAATTGCCTTAAATTTGCGTTAATCACAAAAATGATTAGATGCAATTTGCAAAAGGAAAACTACTAGCCATTGGCGGTGCAGAAGATAAGGGTACAGATCTGGAGTCAGGAGAGATACAACGCAGTAATCTTAATTTTTTTGAACTCGGCATACTTCGCAGAATTGTAGAAGAAACCGGCGGCACTAACAGTCGTATAGAAGTGGTGACCACGGCCAGCATGATACCTTTTGAAGTAGGCGATAATTACCTGAATGCTTTTGGCAAAATAGGCTGTACAGATATTGGTGTAATGCATATACGCAACCGCACAGATGCATTGAATGAAGAATACCTGGAACGTATAAAACATTGCAATGCGGTAATGTTCAGCGGTGGTAACCAGCTAAGGCTTACCAGCACTTTTGGCGGTACTAAATTTTTACAGACTTTACTGGAGCGGTATCACAATGAAGAAAATTTTTTGGTAGCAGGCACATCTGCGGGTGCTATGGCAATGAGCAACACCATGATTTATGAAGGCAATGCTACCCGTGCACATTTAAAAGGAGAGGTAAAAATCAGCACCGGTCTTGGCTTTATGGATGATGTAATTTTTGATTCGCATTTTGAAAAACGGGGGCGCTTTGGCCGGTTGGCGCAGGCGGTAGCCAGCAACCCTTCCTGCATTGGCATTGGGCTGGGAGAAGATACCGGCATGTTAATTACAGAAGGTAATAAAATGGAAGCTATTGGCAGTGGCCTGGTGGTTATTTTAGATGGGCACGATATACGCCATAGCAATATTGCAGATATACCCGATGGTTGCCCCATAAGCATTGAAAACATGAAAGTACATTTTTGCGAAAAAGGGAATGGCTACAATGTAACAGAGCGCCTTTTTATTCCGGAAGTAAAGGAAGCTGCAGTAGTACAAAAACAGGTGAATGCAGAGTAGGTTAACTATATAATCAACTTTAGCAACTCTATACCATTAAGTACCGGGAGTAAGGGAGAAGATAATTTTTTAAACCCCTTCTTATCTTCAGTAATAAAATAGTCTAATTTATTTTCTAAAGCAAGTTGGTAAAGTACAGCATCTTCTAAATCGTTGGTTGGTAAGCGGTAGGCTTTATGAATGGTTGTATTGCTGCAGGGTAACACAGTGAACATACTAATAAGTTCATCCATATTTTTTCTTAGTTCAATAATTGTATACCCTTTTTTTATAAGATAAACTGTTGTATTAATAACTGACTCAGATATAAATCCTTTAATACTATTTTTTTCAATCCTCATTATTATTTCCCGGGCAGACAAATGATTTCCTCTTGTTTTGTCAAAGTAATCAATAAAAATATTTGTGTCTAAAAATATTTTAGATCCCATATTTCTTTTTTAAATATTTTTCTTTTGCAGCATCAATATCCGGGATACTTATTTTTAAAGTTCCTGCCGTTCTTTCTACAAAACTCTTTGTTGTTCTTTTTTCCGCCGCAGTAATATGGTTGTTCAGCAACTCCTGCACTAATTTAGAAACAGTAGTTTTTCTTTTGGCAGCATAGCGCTTGCTTTTAGCAACTATAGCTTCATCTATAGTTAAATTTAATTTTACAGTCAAGGTAATTTTTTTTACAAATATACGTATAAAATAAAAACAGGCGTATAGTTTTTACAAATCCCGGCTACGGTACATTTTTTTTGAATTCGCTCAGGTGATTTTTATCAGGTAATAATTTTTCTTCCCTTTTTGTATCAGCAAAAAAACATTATGCAAAAGCATTGAAGTATCAACCGCCTGTAAAGGATTTTCTATTTTTTTTCTGTTGATACTTATGCCCCCGTTCTGTATCATTTTTCTTGCTTCGCCTTTACTGGTAAAAATATTTGTTTCAGTTAAAAGGCTTGTTATATCAATGCCTTCAGCAATTTTTTGTTTGGGATAATCCTGTTTTATAATTCCTTCAATAGCATTCAGGTCTGCTTCTGACAAGCTTTCAGCCGAAACATTTTGATCAGCAAATAATTTGTGGGTTGTTTCTATGGCTTTATCATATTCATCCCGGCCATGTACAAATACCGTTAATTCTTTTGCAAGCATTTTTTGCAACAGCCTTTCTGAAGCGTTTGCCTGATGATTTTTTAACAGTATTTCAATTTCTGATTTAGATAAAAAAGTAAAAATTTTAATCCATTTTCCGGCATCAGCATCAGAGGCATTCAGCCAGAATTGATAAAACTGGTAAGGGCTTGTTTTTGCTGCATCTAACCAGATATTACCCTGTTCTGATTTACCAAATTTTCCACCATCGGCTTTTGTAATCAGCGGACAGGTAAATGCAAAAGCTTCACCGCTTGCTTTTCTTCTGATTAATTCTGTGCCTGTAACAATATTGCCCCATTGATCGCTGCCGCCCATCTGCAGTTTGCAGTTTTTATTTTTGTACAGCCAGTAAAAATCATATCCCTGTACCAATTGATAAGTAAATTCGGTAAATGACATGCCAGTTCCACCATCCAGTCTTTTCTTCACACTGTCTTTGGACATCATATAATTTACGGTAATATGTTTGCCGGTATCTCTGATAAAATCGAGGAAAGAAATATTTTTAAACCAATCGTAATTGTTTACCATTTCGGCAGCATTTGGCAGGGAAGCATCAAAGTTTAAAAATTTTCCCAACTGAGCTTTTACTCCTGCTACGTTTTTATTTAAAACATCTTCACTCAATAAATTTCTTTCTTCACTTTTGCCGCTTGGGTCGCCTACCATACCTGTAGCCCCGCCTACCAATGCTACGGGTTTGTGCCCGGCTTTTTGTAAATGAACCAATAGTAAAATAGGTACAAGGCTTCCTATATGCAGGCTATCCGCAGTAGGGTCAAAGCCTATATAGGCAGATGTAGTTTCTTTGTTTAACTGATCTTCAGTACCAGGCATAATATCCTGTATCATCCCTCTCCAGCGTAGTTCTTCTATAAAAATATTCATCAGTAAAATGTAATTGTAAAATATAAATCTCTATTGCAAAAATGGGCAGAAAATCTTAATAATGCGTTCTATGTATAGTTTTTAATAAATTATTTTTGGTTAAGGCAACTTTTTTTAGCTAAAAGGCATCTTTAATTTAAGGCATTTCGTACTTGGTTCTGGCAGCCTTAAAAAGCCTAAATTTGGGCATTATTTAAATATAGTATATTAATTTTTTACACAATTTATACCGTATAAATACGTTTTTCACAAATGTGGTTTTCTAAAATTAAATTACCAATCATACAAATATGAAAAAAAGCTTTACTGCTTTCCTTCTTTTTACGTTGTTTTTTTCTTATAAAAGTTTTTCACAATTCAGAAAATACTCCAACGAGTTTTTAAATATCGGGGCAGGGGCCAGGGGCCTTGCAATGGGTAATGCCCAGGTAGCTTCTGTTAATGATGCTACGGCAGGTTACTGGAATCCTGCCGGCCTAACGGGTGTAAAAAATAATCCTAATGCTACTATCATGCATGCAGAATATTTTTCCGGCATTGCCAAATACGATTATGGTTCTGTAGCAATACCCGTTCAGGAAAATAAACGAACGCTTGGGTTTTCGTTACTAAGGTTTGCCGTAGATGATATACCCAACACTCTTTTTTTAGTAGAGCCGGATGGAAGCATTAACTATAATAATATTCAAACATTTTCTTCTGCAGATTATGCTTTTCTTTTTTCATTTGCACAAAATATAAAAGAATCGGAGAAGAGCAATATCAGTTTTGGAGCCAATGCAAAAGTGATTTACCGCAAGGTTGGCCACTTTGCTACTGCCTGGGGTTTTGGCATAGATGCCGGGGTGCAGATGCATGGTAAAAAATGGCGTGCTGGCATAGTGGCAAGGGATATCACCAGCACATTTAATGCATGGACTTTTAAATTTACCGAAAAAGAAAAAGAGGTTTTATATCTTACTAAAAATGATATACCTGTAAAATCGACAGAATTAACCGCACCAAGATTAGTGATCGGTGGCGGATATAATATTAATATCGGTAAAGCGGTAAAATTACTTGCAGAAGCCAATGTAGATGTAACATTTGATGGGAAAAGAAATACGGTTTTGGCAGGCAACACTGTAAGTGCAGACCCACATGTAGGGTTAGAAGCTACTATAAAAGATGTGTTTTTTATAAGGGGAGGTGTTACTAATTTTCAAAGGGCACTTGCCGATGGCGATACTTTGAACCAGAAAAAAGTGTGGATATACCAGCCAAGTATAGGCGCCGGGTTTAAAATAAAAAATGTAATGCTTGATTATGCTTTTACTAACCTCGCCAATCAATCTAACCCTTTATATACGCATGTGATTTCGCTGCGGATCAACTTAAAAAAGAAGGAAGAAAATTAAAATAAATAACATCTCATCATGATGAAAAAAATACTTATTCCTGTTTTACTATTGCTTGCTGCATCTTCTTATGCACAATTCAATAATAGCTGGATAGATTACAATAAAACCTATTACAAATTTAAGCTTTCAAAAGATACGCTTTGCCGCATGGCACAGCCGGTGCTTTCCGCGGCCGGCCTGGGGAGTGTAAATGCAGATAATTTTCAGCTATGGCGCAATGGGCAGCAGGTGCGTATATACACTTCCGTAAGTGGCGCAGTTTTAGGGAGCTCAGACTATATAGAATTTTGGGGCAACATGAATGATGGCAAACCTGATAAAGCTTTATACCGTGACCAGGATTATCAACTGGCAGATAAGTATAGCCTGGAAACAGATACAGCGGCTTATTTTTTAACGGTAAATACTACAGGCGGCAATTTAAGATATACTGATGCTGTTAACCCATCTCCGGGTGCGGCTGCCCCCGATGTTTATTTTATGCGGGATGTAGATTTTTATTTTAATACCCGGATAAACCGCGGCTATGCAAGGTCTTATCCGGAATATGTTTACTCATCTGCTTACGATAAAGGAGAAGGCTGGGCTTCAAACGATGTTTATTCTGGCGTAGATTTATCTCAGGCGCTGAATGGGTTAAATGTATATACTGCAGGCCCCGCCAACAGTTTATCGCTAAGAATTAATGCTTCCGGCAATGCCCCCAACGATAGAAACCTGAGAATAAAACTTTTTAATAACGAAGTGTATAATGCAACTATGCCTTTCTTCGAATATGCTAAGGTGAAAATTGATAATTTACCTTTATCTTATTTGCAAAGTACATCAACGGCTCTTTTATATATAGGTTCTACTTCCATCACTGCCACAGACAGGTTAGTGGTATCAAGTATAGGAATTACCTATCCGGCAATCTTTAATTTTAATAATGAAAAGAATTTTTATTTTGAGCTGGCCGCTGCCCCTGCGGGAAATAACCTGGTGATTGATAATTTTAATTACGGCACTATTGCGCCCTTACTGTATGACATCAATACTGGCAAAAGATACACAGGAGACATTACTTCTACCCCCGGCAAAGTAAAATTTGTTTTGCCCCCATCAGCAGATGCAAAAAGAAAATATATGCTGATGAACCAGGAGAATATGTATAATGTAAATGGCCTTACACAGAGAGTATTTATTAATTATAGCATTGCTGCACAGCAGGGAGATTATTTAATTATCAGTAATCCACTTATATATGATGATGGCAGTGGTAACAATTATGTAGATCAATACCGGCAGTACCGGAGTTCTTCTGCGGGTGGCAGCTTCAATACAAAAATATACAACGTAGATGAGCTGACCGATCAGTTTGCATTTGGTGTTAGAAAACATCCTGAATCTATAAGAAATTTTTTAAGATATGCAAATCAGCAATTTTCTGTTAAACCAAAATATGTATTTCTTATTGGGCGTGGGATGAATTATGTTGATGAATATAATAACCAGACTAAACCAATTTCAGAATTTTTAGATTTAGTACCCACTTTTGGCTGGCCCGCATCAGATTTATTGCTGGCTTCAGAACCTGGCACCGTGGGCCCAATTATACCTATTGGCAGACTTGGAGCTGTATCGGGAAAAGAAGTAAGTAATTACCTGCAAAAAATTAAAGAGTACGAACAAAAACAGCAAACACCCAGCCCTTCCATTGATGATAAATTGTGGATGAAAAATATTATGCATGTTTCGGGTGGAAAAGATGCTTCAGAAAATGAAGAGTTTAAAAATTATATGAATGTATATAAAAACATTACAGAAGATACCTTATTTGGAGGGCATGTAGAAACTTTTTCAAAAACTTCTGCGGGTGCGGTAGAACAGGCAAATGTAGAGCGGATAGGCCAGCTTTTTCAGGAAGGTATTAGTTTTATTGGATATTTTGGACACTCTTCTGCAAACGTTTTTGAGTTTAATCTGAGTGATCCATCGCTTTATAACAACGCAGGTAAGTATCCATTTTTTAATGTAAGCGGATGCACTGCGGGTGACTTTTACGGGTACGATCCTTTAAGGTTATCAGGAAATGCCACTATATCAGAAAAATATGTGTTAGCCAACCAAAGGGGGAGTATCGGCTTTTTAGCTGATACGCATTTTGGCATTCCGTATTTCCTGGATTTATATAACACAAATTTTTATACTGAATTTGGCCGTAACATCTATGGCAGCCCGGTAGGTAATCAGATGCAGAAGGTGGTTGCAGATTTGGGGGGTATGTTTTTTAACCTGGGTTATGAAACCCGGTTGCACCTGGAACAAATTTCTCTGCATGGCGATCCTGCTCTGCGAATCAATTCTTTTAGCAAACCAGATTATGTAATTGAAGATCAATCAGTAAAAATAAGCCCCAATATTATTTCGGTTGCAGACAACAATTTTAATTTAAATGTAAAAATGCTCAATATTGGTAAGGCCATAAATGATTCTATATGGGTTTCCATTAAAAGAAAATTACCAAATGACAGCATTAAAATTTTGTACAACAAATTAGTGCCGGCTATTAAATACATAGACTCTGTAAATCTTGTTGTGCCTATAAATTCTTTAACAGATAAAGGCCTTAATCAAATAATAGTATCTCTGGACTATACCAACCGGGTAGATGAGATCTATGAAACCAATAATACAATCACTAAAGATTTTTATGTATTTGAAGATGAACTCCGCCCTTCTTATCCTTATAATTATTCTATCATTAATACACAAAACATAACATACGTTGCCAATACAGCCAATCCTTTAAGCGGCCAGCGGCAATATGCTATGGAAATGGATACCACTTTATTATTTAATTCGCCCTTTAAAAAAGCATACAGTGCAACGGGCGTTGGCGGCATTGTACAATTTACACCAACCAATATTACATTTACCGACAGCACCGTATATTACTGGAGAACATCAATGGTTCCTTTAGGATCTTCGGCATATATCTGGAACAATACTTCATTTATATATCTGGCAAACAGTAGCGGCGGGTTTAGCCAATCACATTATTATCAGCATTTAAACTCTGCTTATAATAATATAATTTTAAAAACTAACCGGCAATTTGAGTTTAAATCATTTGCACAAAACCTTATTATACACAATGGCGTTTATCCTCAATACAGTTTTGACAGGAATAATATAAATATGGATTTTACTCAAATTGAGTTTTGGGGTTGTATCGGCAATAATATAAGGTTTTTTGTTTTTGACAGCTCTACTGCAATTCCATGGAAAAATGCAAATGTAGCAAATGTAGTACCCAACGAGGGACGGTTTAAAAGCTGGCCGGTTTGTGAGGCAAGGCTTGGCGATGGTAAGCCAAGATTATTCTTTGAATTTCCTTACGGGAACCCGCTTTACCGAAAGCGTGCTATGGATTTTATAGATTCTATACCCAATGGACAATTTGTGCTGATTGAAAACTTAGAGTTCACCAGCAATACCGCTTTTATAAAAGAATGGCAGCAGGACACTGCAACCCTGGGCTCAGGAAATTCGCTTTATCACAAATTAAAGAGTATAGGGTTTAATATGATAGATAGTTTTACCACCCATAAACCGTTTATATTTTTCTATCGTAAAGGAGTGCCTTCTTACACACCCATACAAGCCATAGGTAATATGGACACGCTTCTACAGCAAATCATACCAATAACCAGTAAACTTACAAGTGGTACAATTGAATCGCCTTTATTTGGGCCAGCAAAAAAATGGACTGCACTGCATTGGAGAGGCACTGCTTTGGATGACCCTCAAAACGATACTACAAAAATTGAATTGTATGGGGTTAATAATAATGGGCAATATACATTGCTAAAAACTATTGCACCCGCCACAGATACTTCTTTATCATTTGTTGATGCCGCTGCATACCCTTTTTTACAGTTAAAAATGTATAATACAAATGAAGTTTCCAAAATCCCTTATCAATTAGGGTATTGGAGATTAGATGCAGATTATGTTGCTGAAGGTGCGGTAGCGCCCAATATTATTTATACAATGAAAGATACCGTAAACCAGGGCGAATTAATTAATTTTTCTCTTGCATTTAAAAATATCAGCCAAACCACTTTTGATAGTTTGCTTAAAGTAAAATTTATTATTACTGATAAAAATAATGCGCCTCATTATATAGATATTCCCCGGCGTAAAACATTACTGGCAGGCGATACACTAACTATTAAATATACAATAGATTCCCGCAATTACCCCGGTAGCAATACTTTGTTTGTAGATTTTAATCCTGATAATGATCAGCCGGAACAATATCATTTCAACAATGTATTGTATAAAAATTTTTATGTAAGAGAAGACAGGTTTAATCCATTGCTGGATGTAACTTTTGATGGCGTACATATCTTAAATCAGGATATTATTTCATCCAAACCTGCTGTTTTAATAAAGCTTAAAGATGAAAACAGGTACCTGGCTCTGAAAGATACTTCTCTTTTAAAAATACAGGTTATGTATCCAGATCAAACCATACACAATTATTATTTTGGCGATACCATGAGGTTTAACCCGGCAGATTTAAGCACGGGCGAAAATACCGCCAGTATAGACTTTAAGCCATATTTTCCTGAAGATGGCACTTATGAATTAATTGTAACAGGTAAAGATGTGTATGGCAATAAAGCAGGAGAACTTAATTACCACACTACGTTTAGTGTAATTAATAAACCGATGATATCTAACCTGCTGAATTATCCAAATCCGTTTACAACATCTACGGCATTTGTGTTTACCCTTACGGGCACACAAATTCCGCAAAACATGCGCATACAGATTTTAACTATCACCGGTAAAGTAGTAAGAGAAATTACGCAGGATGAACTGGGCCCAATACATATAGGCAGAAATATTACTGAATTTAAATGGAACGGTACAGATATGTACGGACAAAAACTGGCCAACGGTGTTTATATTTATCGTGTGCTTACTAATTTAAATGGCAAGTCGCTGGATAAATATAAAGCAGACGGAGACAATACAGATAAATTCTTTAATAAAGGGTATGGTAAAATGTACCTGATGAGATAAAATTTCTATTATCGCAAAAGACTATCGGCTGCTTTTAATTAAGCAGCCTTTTTTAGCTTTACTTTTGCTGAAATATATTAAAATAAACTATGGCAAAAATAGCGATCAATATAGCAACCGGCAGTTTGCAAAAAGAAGAAATAATTGTAGGTATAGATCTGGGTACTACCAATAGCCTGGTTGCTGTTATTCATCCCGAAACAAAAAAACCAGTTGCTTTAAAAGAACACGATAGCAGCTCTCTGGTGCCATCTGTTATTTATTTTGATGAAAATGCAAATATTATTGTAGGCGAAGAAGCAAAGCGTTTTTTAATTACTGCCCCACAGCAAACTATTTTTTCTGCCAAAAGATTGATGGGGAAAAGCTATAACGACATTAAAAACAAATCGAATTTTTACACTTATAAAATTATAGATGATAATACAGAAAGCCTGGTAAAAATTCAGGTTGGCGAAAAATTTTATACACCGGTAGATTTATCATCGTTTATTTTAAAAGAATTAAAACACCGGGCAGAACATATTTTAAAAACCCCTGTAAATAAGGCAGTGATAACCGTGCCTGCTTATTTTAATGATGCACAGCGCCAGGCCACCCGTGATGCCGGCAAATTAGCAGGGCTTGATGTGCTGCGTATTATTAATGAACCTACTGCCGCAAGCCTTTCTTACGGATTGGGTTTGCATAAAGATGAAAATAAAATTATAGCTGTTTACGATTTAGGGGGTGGCACTTTTGATATTTCTATATTAAGAATTGCAGGCGGCATTTTTGAAGTGCTCTCCACCAATGGCGATACTTATTTGGGTGGCGATGATATGGACAATGCTATAGTAAATTACTGGAAGCAAACCCTGGGTATTTCTGATGAAGAAATGCAGAACGGCAGATCCTTTTCCCAGGCCCTGCGTTTAAAGGCAGAAGAAGCAAAAAAGCACTTATCCGTAAGCGGTATGTACAAGGCTGATTTAAATGGTAAACTACTTGAAATTACAAAAGCAGCTTTTGAAGAGTTGATACAGCCACTGATAAATACCACCATCACCTGTTGTAAAAATGCTTTAAAAGATGCCGGATTAAAAATTAAAGATATAGAAGCCGTTGTAATGGTTGGCGGCAGTACAAGGGTTCCGTTGGTAAAACAAACGGTGAGCGTTTTTTTTGGGAGAGCAGTAAATGACAGTGTAAACCCTGATGAAGTAGTGGCGCTGGGTGCAGCCATCCAGGCAGATATTTTAGCCGGAAATAATAAAGATTTTTTATTGCTTGATATTACTCCATTAAGTTTGGGTATAGAAACGTCCGGCGGATTGATGGATGTATTGATTCCACGTAATGCAAAAATTCCGTCCAAAGCTGCAAGGCAATATACAACTCAGGTAGATGGACAGCCGGGTATGCGTATCAGCGTTTTTCAGGGCGAAAGAGATTTGGTAAATGATAACCGCATGCTGGCAGAATTTAACCTGACCGGCATACCCGGTATGCCGGCCGGTATGCCAAAAGTAGAAGTGAGTTTTTTAATAAATGCAGATGGAATTTTAACCGTTTCTGCCAAAGAATTGCGTAGCGGGGTAGAGCAAAGTATAGAAGTAAAACCCCGGTACGGAATTACAGATGCAGATGTAGAAAAAATGTTGTTGGAATCTATTACGCATGCAAAAGAGGATATTGCCACAAGAGCATTGGTAGAAGCCAGAACAGAAGGGGAGCAACTGCTTAAAACAACCGAACGTTTTTTACAAAAAAATGCCGGCCATTTATTACCTGAAGAATTGTTGCAGACTGCTGCTGCCATGCAGGCTTTGCAATTGGCAGTTACTATGGAGGATAAAGATTTAATTCATAAAAAAACAGAAGAACTAAATGATATCTCCCGGCCGTATGCAGAAAGAATAATGGATAATGCCGTATCCGATGCAATGAGAGGGCAGCAGATTTAATTACGTTTCACCGGCTTTTGTTAGTTAATATTTTTGTACATTTATATAAATCACAATAATGATTAAAAACCTCTTTACTGCATTACTGGTTGTTATATTGTTTGCTCAATGCTCAAAGAAAGATGTATCCTCTGCAGCACAGAAAAGTTTAAATAATTTAAATGTTGGCGCCTCTGCCACAGATTTTTTATCTGCCTCAAAATATCAATCCATAAACCTGGAGATTCAATATATGCCGGGCTATGCACCTGATGCCACAGCACTAAACAATCTTACCGGCTTTCTAAATCTGTTGCTTAATAAACCCGGCGGCATCATTATTACTCAAAAGCAAATTGCTTCCACAGGCAGTGCTTCGCTTACCTTAGCTCAGGTTTACGAAATTGAAAAAATCAACCGTACTGTTTTTACAACCGGCACTTCCATAGGCGTATATTTTTTATTTACAGATGCTGCTTACAGCGATGCTAAAATTTTAGGGATATCATATAAAAATACGTCCATGGCCCTGTTTGGAAAAACGGTGCATGATAATTCTGGCGGGCTTAGGCAGCCCAGCCTTACCGATGCAGAAAGCCTGGTTGAAGAACATGAATTTGGCCACTTGCTGGGTCTTGTAAATTTAGGCAGCCTTATGCAGGTTAATCACGAAGATGCAGCCCATAAAAGTCATTGCGATAACCCAAACTGCCTGATGTATTATGCTGCACAGGTAAATTTAATGTCAGGCATTATATCATCGGTACCACCATTAGATGCTGATTGCCGAAATGATTTAAAAGCTAATAGCGGAAAATAGTTTGTACTATTTATTTACTTCCCAATTCTATTACCTCACAGTCTTTAATTTCTTTTTTATCAATGGAAAAACGGATGACAGTACTTACCCTATGCCATCCCTGCCTGCCTGCGGCGCCCGGGTTTATGTGCAGGCATTGCAAAGCATCATCATACATTATTTTTAAAATATGCGAATGGCCGCTTATAAAAAGTTGTGATTGATGAGCAATGATTTCTTTTTTTACACCTGGGGCATAGCGGCCGGGATAACCGCCAATATGCTGCATAAAAACATTTACTTCTTCGCAGGTAAAAAAAAGTTTTTCAGGATAAATAGTTCTTATCTCTGTGCCATCTATATTTCCATAAACTCCACGTATTTTTTTTTGCTCTGCTAATCTGTTAGCCAGTTCCATCTCACCAAAATCACCTGCATGCCATATTTCATCACAATTTTTGAAATGCTCAAAAACGGTTTCATCTAAAAAGCTGTGGGTGTCTGATATAAGGCCAATACGGGTCATTTATAAATAAATTTATAGCGCAACATTACAACATTCCTTTTTTGTTACTCATAACACAGGAAAATTTATCAAAATCAGGCGGAAAGAAATATTTAAAATGTAGCACTCCATTTTATATTCATGTGGCCTGCATATAAAAATTTAAATGAGTTACAGTTCATTTTTTTTGAGAAAAACTACTTACTTTCAATCTTCTGAATGGTTATAAGCCACACTAAACGGTTGGCGCCTGCCAATTATTTTTAAATTAAAAATTAAATACATAATTATTTTTTCAGAGAATAACAGCTTATCTAATACATTCTCATTTGCCCCGGGCTTATACCATACTGTAACTACAATGATTAAAATAAAAAAATGAAATTTTTACTCAGAGATATAAGGATATTTAAATGGATCATTCCTTTACCGGCATTGTTATGGTTTGTAATAGCGGCTGTAGCCCCCATTGGCAAAGTGTTACAGGGTAGTAATGTAAACCTTACCCATATTAATAATTACCTGATTTATAAGCAGGTTTTTTGGCATACCCTTTATCAGCAAAATTTATATGCACAATATCCTTTACAGTACGGGGATACCAATCATTATGGCCCGGCGTTTAGTTTATTAATAGCCCCATTTGCGCTGTTAAATGATTATACAGGATCTTATTTATGGTGTATTGCCAATGCAGCAATATTGTATTATGCAATAAAGCAATTGCCCTTTGATAAAAATAAACAAAACCTTATTTTATTGATCGGCCTGCTGGAAATGGTAACTTCTATTCAAAACGTACAGTTTAATCCAATGCTTACAGGATGGATTATTTTATCTTACACATTGGTAAAAAAAGAAAAAGATTTTTGGGCTGCATTTTTTGTTATTGCGGGCTTTTATGTAAAAATTTATGGCATGGTAGGAATAGCATTTTTTTGTTTTTCTCAGCATAAAATAAAATATATAATCAGTTGTATTTTTTGGTTGTCCGCACTCTTTTGCCTGCCAATGATTATTTCATCCCCGGCTTTTATTGTACAGTCATACCAGCAATGGTATCATTCTTTAATTGAAAAAGATGCTCAAAATGTAAGCATATCCGCATCAAATGTTATGCAGGATATTTCGGTGATGGGCATGGTGAGGAGAATTTTTCACTGGGATAATTTCAAGAGTTATTTTATTATTATACCTGCTGCATTTTTTTATGCCTTTCCCCTGCTTCGGTGGCGGCAGTTTAATTTTACGGGTTTCCAGTTAAGTTACCTGGCATTGGCATTAATTGGGGTAGTAATTTTTAGTTCATCTGCAGAAAGCCCTACTTACGTAATAGCCATGGCAGGCGTGGGTATCTGGTATGCTGTTAAGCCCCATAATAAATGGATAATTGCCTTACTCATCTTTGCCCTTATACTTACCAGTTTATCACCCACAGATCTTTTTCCCCAGTATGTAAATATAAAATTTGTTCGCCCTTATTCACTCAAAGCTTTACCTTGCTTTTTAGTTTGGATAATGCTGCTGACTGATTTATTAAAAAAAGATTTTAGCCAGACAAAGCCTGTTGTATGAAAAAAAAAATCTCCATTATAGTACCTGTTTGTAATGAAAAAGAGAATGTAGTTCTGCTTATTGAAACAGTAAATAAAGTAATGGAAACATTGCCTTATGAATACAGCATCACTTTTATAGATGATGGCAGTAATGATGGTACGGTACAATCAATAAAAGAGCAGGCACAAATACATAATAATCTTTTTTTTATTGCTCTCTCCAGAAACTTTGGCCATCAAAATGCTTTAAAAGCAGGGTTGGATTTAAGCGATGGAGATGCTGTAATTAGCATGGATGGCGATTTACAGCATCCGCCGGATTTAATTCCTGAATTAATTAAGCAATGGGAAGCCGGTTATGATATTGTATATACCATTAGAAAAGATCACATGGAAATACCGATGCTTAAACGTAAAACATCTAATATGTTTTATAATTTAATGAACCGTTTATCCGATATAGAATTAGAAAGTGGCACTGCCGATTTTAGATTAATGGATAAGCGGGTAGTAGAAGTATGCCGCAATTTTAATGAGATGGATTTATTTTGGCGTGGCCTGGTAAAATGGATTGGGTTTAAACAGTTAAGTGTTGAATATGAACCAGGCGAAAGAAGGTTTGGCAAAAGTAAATACAGCTATAAAAAGATGATGCAATTTGCATTACGCGGCATTACCTCCTTTAGTATTAAACCATTAAGCATTGCTATTTATCTGGGGTTTACTTTTTCCATATTCTCTCTGCTTTATATCCCTTATGTACTGTATAGTTTATATGTTGGCCGTGCCATTTCGGGCTGGGCTTCAATGCTGGTAACGGTTGCTTTTTTTGGCGGCCTTCAACTGATGATACTGGGTATTATCGGCATGTATTTAGGTAAATTATTTATGCAGGGTAAGCAAAGGCCGCATTATGTAATTAAAGAAACTAATTTGTAATGAACAGGCATATTTTAATGAGTTTTGATGTAGAAGAGTTTGACATGCCACTGGAATATAATTTCCCTCTTGATATGCACGAACAAATGAGTATTGGCAAACAGGGTTTGGATGTGTTGCTTCCCTTAGTTAATCATTTACCATGCACCATGTTTACTACAGCTAATTTTGCCCTGCATTTTCCGCAGCAGATAAAGCAAATGGCTGCCACGCATGAAATAGCATCACATACTTTTTACCACAGCACATTTGATAATAAAGATTTACTGCAATCCAGGCTGGTACTGGAAGAGATCAGCGGAAAAGCCGTTACCGGCCTGCGTATGCCACGTATGCGTAAAGTGCAGATGAGCGAAGTAAAAAATGCAGGCTACCAGTATGATTCATCCATTAACCCTACTTTTTTGCCTGGCCGTTACAACAATCTTCATTTACCCAGAACATTATATTCAAATGAAGGTTTGATGCGTTTGCCTGCATCCGTTTCACCACATTTACGCATCCCGTTATTTTGGCTGGCATTTAAAAATATGCCTTACGCTGTATTTAAAAAATTAGCTATTCAAACCTTAAGAAAGGATGGTTATTTATGCCTGTACTTTCATCCGTGGGAGTTTGTAAATATCAATAATTATAATCTGCCAGCTTATGCCAAACGCTTATGCGGCCTGGCTTTGCAGGAGAGGATGCATAAACTACTTAAAGATTTACTGCAGGAAGGAGAGTTTTCCACTATACAAAAATGGTTGCAACAAAAAGGATTATAGCCTTTCAGCCGGGCTTTATTTTTACTCTATGCATCCTGTAAAAAGTAATTATTATGGGGTGTGCATGTATCATCAAAACCGTTTATACCAAATACAAAAAATATTTTATTTTACTGTTAAACCAAATCCATTTATTGTAGTCTTTAAGGAAACCAGGCTAACATGAAAAATTTACTCTTTGCAGTGTTTGCTCTTGCAGCATTTATTATATTGTATTTATTTGTTTGGGAAAAGAATACTTACTGAATCTTCATCATTTTTAAAATCGGGCAATTACCCCTTCTCTGATAACTTAGTTTTATCCCGGTCTAAAATTATAACTCCTCTCTTTTTAGCAGCTATCCAACAGAACGTGCAGATTATTAATATGCATTCAATCATTGTACAAAAACATTTGAAGCTATTTGGCGGTAAATTAAATATTTTTGGAAGCTAAACTATTTAATATTTATGCAACCATTTTCTCTTGTCATACACGGCGGTGCCGGCACCATTTTAAAAGAAGATATGACTCCGGAGTTGGAGCAGGCTTATATAAAAGCCCTTGATGATGCATTAAAAGCCGGTTATGCAGTGCTGGAAAAAGATGGTACAGCAAGCCATGCAATAAAAGCTGCGATTGTGGTTTTGGAAGATAACCTGTTGTTTAATGCAGGCCGTGGTTCTGTGTTTACTAAAAAAGGCGTACAGGAAATGGATGCCGCCATTATGGAAGGTAAACTGTTGCAAGCCGGTGCCATAGCAGGCGTAAGAAATATACGCAACCCTATAGAACTGGCAGAAGAAGTAATGAATAACAGTAACCATGTTTTTTTAAGCGGAAAAGGGGCTAATGATTTTGCCATAAAACAAGGCATTAAATTAGAACCCGATGAATATTTTTTCTCAGAATTCCGGTACGATCAATGGAAAGAAATGAGAGACAGTGATAACTATTCTTTAGATCATACCCACCAGGGCCTGGAAGAATTAATGAAGGATAAAAAATTTGGTACCGTAGGTGCCGTTGCATGTGATGCCCTCGGAAACATAGCCGCAGCAACAAGTACAGGCGGTATGACCAATAAAAAATATGGCCGTATTGGCGATAGCCCGCTGATTGGTGCAGGCACTTATGCCAATAATAAAACCTGCGCCATCAGTTGCACGGGCCATGGAGAAATATTTATAAGAGCGGTGGCGGCTTACGATGTAAGTTGCCTGATGGAATATAAAGGGATGAGTTTGCAACAGGCCATGAATGAAGTGGTGCATGTAAAACTGGCAGCTATGCACGGCGAAGGAGGAATGATAGGCGTAGATGCACAGGGAAACACTGCAATGCTTTTTAACAGTGCAGGCATGTACCGGGCCATGCAAAAAAGCAATGGCGAAAATTTTACAGGAATTTATAAAGATTGATTTTTTATTTTGGTAACAGGCATTTGTTTTTCATAGCATCATAGTTGTTCTGATAGCTATTGGAACTCACTTGTACAGAAGAATATAATTCAGCATAAGCCGCTGTAATGCTGCAATATTCTTTAATTTTTTTTTGAAGTAAACGATTTTTACTTTTATCTTCCTTATTCAATTTGTTATTTTTGCATCATGAAAAAATTTGCCGTAATAGTAGCCGGTGGTAGCGGAAGCCGGATGAACAGCACTGTTCCCAAACAGTTTTTATTACTGAAAGGCAAGCCGGTATTGTATTACACCATCTATGCATTTTTAAATGCGTATGATGATATAAAAATAATTTTAGTGCTGCCGGAAAATTATGTTGCCGCCGGACAGGAAATTATTGACGCCTTTTTTGATTATAAGCGCATACAGATAACCGTGGGCGGCCGTACCCGTTTTCATTCTGTGCAGAATGGGTTGCAGTTGATAGATGAAGAATGCATTGTGTTTGTACATGATGCTGTACGCTGTTTGCTAAGTGTAGATTTGATTAAAAGATGTGCTGATGCCACGCTTGAATATGGTTCTGCTATTCCGGTAATTGATTGTAAAGACAGTGTAAGGCTGCTTACAGCAAATGGTAACGAAGCTTTAGAAAGAAATAATGTTAAGCTGGTACAAACGCCGCAGTGTTTCCACAGCAAAATATTATTGCCTGCTTTTAATATTGATTATAAAGATAAATTTACAGATGAAGCCACGGTGGTAGAGGCTTTTGGACTAAAGGTTTATTTGGTAGAAGGAGAGGAAGACAATATAAAAATTACCAACCAGGTAGATCTTGAAATTGCAGAAAAATTAATGAATGAAAGAAAAGCATAGATATTAATTCTATTGCTTAAATAATTTTATAAAAGAATTCAGGTTATTGTATTTTATAAAAGGGTAGGGCTCATTTACCGGGTTTAATTTTTTATAGAAATCTGCAATACCTTTTCTGTCCGAGCCTTCCATATCCAGCAGCAGATCATGTTCACAGAATTCGGCCAGTACCTTATCGTATAAAAAATAATTTGCTTCGTTTTTTTTTCCTTCTTTTGTTATGCACGAAATAATATTGTATAACCTCCCTTCGTCCTTTAAAAGCAAAACCACCGACAGTAGGGCATCTCCCGCTGAATAAACCTGACGTATTATCAAATTTCCTTCTGTTGAAAGCTTAGCACAAATATTTTTAAATCCTGTAATGTCTTTTTCCTTCACAGAAGGAAGTTTTTTTAAATATAAATTTTTATATAGTGCAATAACCCCGGTAAAATCATTGGAAGCTGCATAATGCAAATTAAATTTCTGAATTCTTCTAAGGCTTTTTGTAAAATTGGGATGGTAGTTTTTAAATATTTCTTTGTAAGGTTTATTTAGAGAAAGTACATAGTTAGTACGCTCCGTTTTTTGAATGCCCGCAACTGTATTGAAATTGGTATTTGCATAATTAAGCGTTATCTCTGCAAAACTAAAATGAGTTGTCAGGGTTTTTACAAAAGCTGAAACAGCCGTATCAGGTAAAGGTTTGCAGAAAAAAATACCGCCCTGTTGTACAAATGCGGGCTGGTATAAATATTTTATACCCCATTTTTTTTTCCAGATTAGTGGCATCACAGCCTCGTAATCGTTCAGTACCAGTGCATCCCAGTTTTCGGCAGTATTATCCAGGTAAAAAGACCGGGCATAAATCAACCCGTTTACTGCATTTTTAATGCAGGTATCCCATTTGGTTTTATCAATATTTTTATATCGTATGTACTCAATATTCAATTTTAAAAAGCAATTTGCGGCAATAATTTTTTTAAAGAAATATTCTGCACATCAATGCTGAACGAAATGTTTTTAATAAACCTTTTTTCTATGATGGTAGATTTAAAATAATCGCTATAGACCTTGCTGTACAGCAACGGGACATAAATATTTACTATGTTTTTTAAAACAGATACCTGAAGACCTGCATCAAATAAAAACCTTCCGGTAGGCGCATCTTTTTTCCACGCTTCTGCATAAGTGCCTATATCTGCAAATAATTTTACAGGAATTCTAAAAGGCAATAACTCCAGCGGGTTTATCTGTTTTGGAATGCTGCTCGTAAAATTGGCGGCAGTAAGCCAGTCATCTGTTTTACCTATTTTATTGCTGAGTAAATCGGTGCGTACTTTAAAAGCCCCATCCCGTATCATTATCTGTTGGGAACTTAATTTTTCAAACTCATTGCGGCCAATAAAGTAATTACTGTAAGTATAATCTTCGTACCCTTTAGCACCGCTCATGTTTAAATGATATGCATCGGTTTGATATTGTTTTATAAATGTTTTATCACCGGTATAAAAGAATTTTCCTGCAAATAAACGTACTGCAAGGCCGCCTCCCTTTGAATAGTTAAAATAGTAATTGCCGGTAAAATTTGCCCTGGTAAAACCATCTCCCTGTTCTATCATAAAAGCGCCACTGTATGGGTACAACACCCTTTCATTTTGCAGTACAAACTGTAATTGATTTAAATAACGGTGTTTTACGGGATAAGTTATTACATTTATTTGATGTACCGTATCCCTCGTAAATAACAGGGATGTTTCATTTATAAAAAAAGTTTTCCATTGAATATATTTTGTAACAGTGCTTCTTGGGTTTTTATTTGCAAAAACATATTTTAGTGAAGGGACAATCTTACTAAACCGGAGATAATTTTTTTTGTTTGTAGAGTCAGTGTAGAAATCCCCGGTGAATTTTTCGCCGGCAATTGCAATTTCTATTTTTTGCCCGTTGCTGCCGGGGTTCAGGCTATAAGCGGCTCTGCCAATACCGTTTAATTGTTTTGAACCCGTAGCGTATAATGGTGCAGTAAAAAATTGAAATTTATTTTGGGGTAAGGTGTAATTATGAATGAAGGCGCCTACCATTAATTTATCATAGAAATTATAGCCAACGGCAGGAGCGATAGAAATATAATTATATTTATAGGTTTCTTTCAGACTGAAAATTGCGGCAGGTTTTATCTTCCTTTTTTGCGGGTTTTGAAGGCTGCCTTTTTTTGCCAGCAAACTAAATGCTGCATCAAGATTTTTACTACTTACTTCTTCTGCAACGGTTTTAAAATCTTCAGGGTAGGGGTGTTTAAATTTCCAGCGTTGGTAGTAGGTTTGCATTACTCTGTCAAATGTTTCCTTACCCAGTTCTGTTTCCAGCAACTTCATCCATTCACCTGTTTTTTCATACGCCACCAAACCATAATTTAATTTTGAAAAGTTTTCGGAAACGGTATTTATGGGCTGGTCTTTTTTAATCTTAATCATAGCTTGCAGCAAAAGTTTTTCAGGATATGCAGGGAACCGGTCTTTTAAAAATTTTTCTTTTGGTACAAACCTGTTTCCCTCTTTCGCATCATAAAAAGTTTCTGCGTAGCGCCGGTCATAGTAGGTGTTCATGCCTTCGTCCATCCAGGGGAAATCCCGTTCGTTGGTAGCAAGAATTCCATAAAACCAGTTATGCCCTGCTTCATGATTTATTACTCTTTCCAGGCCTGCTGCTGAGCCACCTGATCTTAATAAAGTAATGGTTGGGTATTCCATACCGCCCGGTGTGCTGGCCGCATTATCTACTACGCTTACTACGTCGTACGGATATTGCCCTATCCATTCGCTTTTTGTTCTCACCGCATTTTTTAAATAAAGAATACTATTTTTCCAGATATTTTTTTCATCTTCCAGATAATAAACTTTTAAGCGTATAACCCTGCCCGGGAGTTGGAGGGTATCTTGAATTACAATAAAATCTTTATCGGCAAACCAGGCAAAATCATGCACATTGGGTTGAGTAAAAACTAATTTTTTTATTGCCCCGTCTGTTGTTTCGGTTTGCAGGTTGCCGGTTGCCGCAACAATATATTTTGATGGAACATTTATTTCTACATTATAATCACCAAATTCGCTGTAGAATTCTCCCTGGTCCAGGTAGGGCATTTGATGCCAGCCTTTTTTATCAAATACTGCGGGCTTGGGATACCATTGTGTAATTTGATAAGATTGATTAATATGGCCACCCCTTGAAAAATTGTGAGGTAGTTTTACATGAAAAGGAGTTTCTATTGAAATTTGTTTGCCGGGTGCAAGGGCTTGTGGTAAAATTAATTTTACAATATCCTGGTGTTGGGGATGATCTTCAACGTTAGCAGAAATATTATCAACTTTAAAATTAAGCCGGTTGATGTAGCCCCTGTCTTCTTCATCACTGAAATAAAAATCGGTACGGCCATTTTCCAGTAACTGATCGCTAAAAGCCGTTCTGTCATTTTTATAAGCATTGGGCCATAAATGAAACCAGATATAGTGCAGCGTATCAGGAGAATTATTATGATACTGCATTTGAATAAATGCATCCAGCGTATTATCTGCATCATTAAGCGATACGGTTATTTTACAATTTACCTGTTGCTGCCAGTAAGCCGGGGGTTGACAAAATACCGGTTGTAAAATAAAATATTGAAATGTAAGCAGTAATAGTTTTTTCAAAACATTAGTGTTTATTCAAAAATAATGAATATTAAGTTTCGATGCGGTTACAATTATTTGTGGTTAATATTACCGCTTCGGTAAAAGCTCAATAACGGTATGCTGTACAAAGCTGCGATAATTAGCTGCCGCTTGGCAAAGGCTTCAGAATAATGCTATGAAAAAATAATGCCGGTATCAAAAAAATATATAATGATGCTGCGTTTTAAATAAATTATAAAGTAAGTTTAAAGAGATAAACTATTATGATAATGTGATACTATTATTTTCCTTTGCCCGCAAGTATAATCATAATAGTATGAAACATAATTTTAAAATCAAGCGCCAGCGTAACATTTTCTACATACAATAAATCATAAGGCATGCGTTGTATCATTTCATCTAAGGAAGAGGCATACCCAAATTTTACCATTCCCCAACTTGTAAGTCCGGGCTTAACTTTAAACAAATATTTATATTCAGGCTGTACTGCAATAAGCTGATCTATATAAAATTTTCTTTCGGGCCTTGGGCCCACCAGGCTCATTTCTCCTTTAAAAATATTCCAGAGCTGGGGTAGCTCATCCAGCCTCCATTTGCGCATTATTTTCCCCCAACCGGTTATCCTTTCATCCTGTTCGCTGCTAAGCTGGGGGCCGTTTTCTTCGGCATTTACCTGCATAGATCTTAATTTGTACATCATAAATGCTTTACCCTTATATCCAATTCTTTCCTGTATAAAAAAGAGTGGCCCCGGCGAAGATAATTTTACCCTGATGATGGTATATAAAAATAAGGGAGATAAAAAAATGATTGCAATTGAGGAAACTATCATATCTATAAAGCGTTTAATATTCTGTTGCCAGGATGGTAGCAAACCTGAGTGAATATCAATTAAGGGAATACCCATTACGTTGTTTGTATGTAATGCGCCGCTGATGATGTCTAATGTATCCGGGGTAATTTTAATATTTACTTCTTTATCGCTAAGGCTTTGTAAAATTTGAGTGATAAAATCCCTCTCTTTTTTTTCTACAGCAATAATTACTTCTTCAATATTTTTTTCTTTTATTATAGCAGCTAAATTACTGAGATCGGCAAATTGTGTTACAGACGCAGGGAAAAGGCTGCCATTATCGCCATTGGTATTTATAAAGCCAATAATGCGGAAACCGGAGGTATCACTGGCTTTGGTAAATGCTTTATACAACTGTACTGATTTTTTTCCAGACCCAATAAGGAGTGAGTTAAAAAAAACTTTTTTGCTCAGGAGTTGATCTTTTACGACGGCTAAAAAAAACAGCCGTACACAAACAGTACAAACAAAAACCGGTATCAGCAGGCAGAAAAATTCTATATAATACCTGCTGTTATCATTTTGAGGGTTTTTTAATATAAAAAAAAATAATAAAAAAATACAGCCTGTAATGCTTACAGACAGTGTTTTTAAAAATTCTGTGAGCCTGGATTTTTCGTAGAGTGAATTATAAGTACCAGCTATAAAATGAAGGGTTACCCAGCCAAGGGTATAAAGAAAAAGCCCCAGGTAAAACCCCGGAGGAATAGAAAATGCATAATTATAAATTTTAGTACGCAAATAATAAAAGCACAGCCATGTAAAAATGCTTATGGCAATATCTGTAATTATATACCAGCTTATATGTATCCGGGGCTGCTTCACAAAAATCTGCACAGGGTAATGTGCATAAAAATTTAATGTTGAATATTATTTATTTTTTCTAAAATCAGGTGTGCTACTTCCATTGCACTAAACCCATCGAGCACAGTAACAGGGGTTTCTGTATTATTAACGATGGCATTTTTAAATGCCTCCAGTTCCATTTTTATTGCATTTGCATCCTGTACTGCAGGGCTTGCAATGGCAATTGTTTTTTTACCATTATTGGTATCAATGTCAAACGTAAAAACATTTTTATCTCCGGGTTCATTTAATTTTATTATCTCCGTTTTTTTATCCAAAAAATCTATTCCTATGTAGGCATCTTTTTGAAACAACCGCATTTTTCTCATTTTTTTCATAGAGATGCGGCTACTGGTAAGGTTTGCCACACAGCCGTTATCAAATTCTATGCGTACGTTGGCAATATCAGGCGTATCACTCATTACAGCAACACCGTTTGCAGAAATATAACTTACATTGCTTTTTACCAGATTTAAAACAATATCAATATCGTGTATCATCAAATCCAGTATCACACTCACATCGGTGCCGCGGGGGTTAAACTGTGCCAGCCGGTGTACTTCTATAAACATGGGTTGAAGCCGGTAATTTTTCAGCGATAAAAAAGCAGGATTAAATCTTTCTACATGACCTACCTGAAATTTTACATTAGATTCCTTTGCAAGTTTTACCAGCGCCCTTGCTTCATCCATGGTATTGGCAAGTGGCTTTTCTACAAAAACGTGCTTACCTTTTCTTAATGCAAGTGAGCATAATTCAAAATGAAAAAGAGTAGGGGCTACAATATCTATTGCATCACATTCCTCCATCAGCAGTTCGGCATCGGTATATCTTTTTAATAAATATTTTTCCTGTACAGATTTTGCATTTACATCGTTAGGGTCATAAAAACCGGTAATAATAACATCTTCAATTTCCTTCCAGTTGTTTAAATGAAATTTACCCAGGTGCCCCACACCAAATACGCCTATCCTTAGCATAATTTTTTATCTTTATTTATAATTTTTACCGGCCACACATTTCATTTCAGCTTTACCGGCAAATATAATTTTGTTATTCATGCTTTTAATAAAAGTAAGAATAATCACTGTTGTAGCTCTATAAAACCTGTTTAACTGTAATATTATCTTTATTGGCTGTTTGCTGCGGTTTCGGTTGTTTGTTCTTCCTCATCCCAAAAACCCATCTTCCCAAATTTCTCAATACGCTGCTCAACCCGCTGCTGTGCCGGTATCTGTTGTAATTCTTTAATAACAGGGATAAGGTAATTTTTTAGAAGTTGTGCAGCTTCCCGGTAATCCCAATGTGCACCACCCAAAGGTTCCGGTACTACATCATCTACAAGGCCAAATTTTAGCATATCTGTTCCCGTTAGCCTTAGCTGTTGAGCTGCTATTTCTTTTTGAGCCCAGCTTCTCCATAGAATAGTGCTGCAGTTTTCTGGGGAAATTACCGTGTACCAGGTATTTTCCAGCATCACTACTTTATCTCCTACGCCAATGCCCAAAGCACCGCCACTTGCACCCTCACCAATAATTACACATATTACAGGCACTTTCAGGCTTATCATTTCATAAATATTACGTGCAATGGCTTCGCCCTGCCCACGCTCTTCTGCTTCAAGGCCTGGATAGGCACCAGGTGTATCTATTAAAGTAATGATGGGCTTATTAAATTTTTCTGCAAGTTTCATCAACCGCAGCGCTTTACGATATCCTTCGGGATTAGCCATACCAAAATTTCTCATCTGCCTTGTTTTAGTATTATTGCCTTTTTGCTGCCCTATCAGCATTACAGTTTGACTTCCTAATTGTGCAAACCCACCTACCATGGCTTTATCATCTTTTACATTCCGGTCACCATGCAACTCTATAAAGTTGGTACACATGTTCTCAATATATTTTAAAGTATAGGGTCTGTCCGGATGGCGGCTAAGCTGCACTTTCTGCCAGGGGGTAAGGCTTTCGGTGAGGTTTCTTTTAGTTTCAGTTATCTTTTGTTCCAGCGATGATATGGCACTGCTCATATCTGTTTTAGATTTTTCCTGGGTTACCTTTAATTGATCTATCTGATCGTACAATTCTTTAATAGGTTTTTCAAAATCCAGGAACTGGCGGTTTTTTAATTGGGGCATACTTTTAATTTATAATAACTGAGATTGGGGGTGTAAGTTAATTTGTAAAAATAGTTGATACAACTATTTTTTAAACATTTGTTTTCAAAATATAAATTTACTTATCTTTGCCGTCCCTAAAAAAGAATGATGTAACTGATTTTCAGTTTTCATAATTTTTTTTGAAATGGAGCGGTAGTTCAGTTGGTTAGAATGCTGCCCTGTCACGGCAGAGGTCGCGGGTTCGAGTCCCGTCCGCTCCGCAAAATTCCCCCCAACTTTATTGGGGGGAATTTTCATTTAATTATGTTTTACGTCTATATCATACAAAGCCAGTTTGATAAAACTTATTACAAAGGGGTTTTCAATACATCCAATTCTA
>JANLQE010000015.1:0-2326 GCA_031367625.1 Bacteroidota bacterium | reverse complement strand
TCTTGTCTTTGCATAACCAACTAATGCATCTTCGTAATAAGCCAGTAAAAAAACATTATTTGCATCAGTTAGTTCTTCCTGCATTTTGGGAACATTGTAATATTCCAGGATATGCTTCTCTACATCTTGATTTGTGTTTTGCGCTGCAAACGAATCGTAAAAAGTTTTACTGCTGATGGTAGAAATTATTTCAGCATCAGCAATGGTTGCAATACGTATGGAAATTGTAGGCATAATATTTTTTTGTTTCACGCAAAGAATGTAAAGAAGAATTTCACGCAAAGAAAACAAAGAACGCAAAGAATGTAAAGAAAAGTTTCACGCAAAGAACGCAAAGAAGCAAAGGCGCAAAAGAATGCAAAGAAGAATTTCACGCAGAGAATGCAAAGAAGCAAAAGAATACATTCTTAACTGAAATTACTCCACTGCAAAATCTATCTTCATGGTTATACTGGCTGTTTTATTTTTACTGCTGGTATTAAACACGCCGCCATAACTGTAATCTTCGTTACTGTTTTGTCCGGTTATCTGAAAAACACCCATGGTGGCTTTTTTAATTTTTCCCAAAGCGCCGCCTGCATTTTTTGCAATCGTTTCTCCCCTGAGCTTTGCGTCTGCACTGGCTTTGGCCAGCAGATCGATTTTTAGCTCCGATAATTTTGTATAATAATAAGATGGTGAAGCCGAATTTAATTCTATGCCGCTTTGTATCAGCTCGGTAATTTCCCTGGAGATCTTTTCTACCTTATCTATATTTTTAGAATCTACGGTTACATGCTGTTTAAGGTTGTAACCGGTAAAATCGCTGCCAACCTGCTTGCCATCTGCATCGTAGCGGGTGTTAAATTCTTTTTCGATACTGATGGCAGAAAAAACCATTTCGGCGTTAGCTATTCCTTTGTTTTTTAAATAATCCCGTACAGTTGTTTCGTCCTGTTTTAAAAGTGAGTAAGCACTTTTTAAATCCATCATTTTGCGGTTATAATTTGCTGTCCACACGATTTGGTCGCTGATAAAATCTTTTTCTGCAGAGCCTGTTACGGTTATGTTTTCTGCAGTTTTAAATTTGTATTTGTAAGCATTGCCAATTAGCAAAAAAGAAATAATAATGGCTACGGCAATTATAAGAAATGATACTGTGCTTTTCATATTTTGTGGGTTGTTTATTTGAGAATGAAAGTATTTAATAAAATCCATAATATTCTACTATTTTGGTGATTATCTTTTTTGCCACAAAGACACTAAGGCACTAATTTTTTTAAAAATTATTCCAAAGTAATCTTCTCATCGTGTTTTAAGATCTTGTAACCTTTTTAAATTAAGACTGATTTAATAATAAAAAGCATCGGGATGTAAATGTTGAAAAATGGTTTACTGCTGAGTACCTACGCCCGGTAGAAGCGGATACCCCGGTGAGGGATTGTGCAAGGGCCAGAGCCGGAGTAGCAGCGGATAACGGGACCACTGCTTAATAAAGAAATATTGCCGGCGTACAAATTTTTAAACCCTAAACCCGCAACCCATAACCCGTAACTAATAAACTAACTGATGCGTTTCTTTAATAATCCCCATTACAAATACGCTTTGCACATTGCCCATATTTTCTATCTGGCTCAGGCGGTTTACATGAAAGTCGTAGTAGCTGTCCATATTTTCTTCCACCACTTTAAGCATAAAATCAAATTCGCCGCTTATGTTGTAGCACTCTATCACTTCGTTTAATGCGTTGATAGATTTTATAAATTTCAGCCCGGCATTTTTGCTGTGTTCTTTTAATGATACATAGCAGATTACCATCAGCCCTTTTTTTACTTTTGTATGATCTACCAGCGTGGCATATTGTTTTATCACGCCGGTTTGTTCCAGCCGCTTTATGCGCTCATGCACCGGTGTAGTGCTCAGGTGTATTTTTTGAGAAATTTCTTTTACCGTAATCCTGGCATTTTGCTGCAGCAGGCGCAAGATGGCGAGGTCATTTTTATCCAATGCCGGCAGGGTAACAGTTGTTTCTTCTTTTGTAACGCTTTTTTTCATGGTAAACTATACATTTATCCTGCTAAAATACAATATAAAGTTATTTTATCCTAAATTTAAAGAAGTGCTTAGAATTTTATACTACTAAATGTACATTTGCATTCTAAATTAATCATTATGTCAACAATAACACAAAAAGGAATTGATTTCGGCCTTGAATACAAGGTAAAAGATATGAGCCTTGCCGCATGGGGCCGTAAAGAAATTATGCTTGCCGAAGCAGAAATGCCCGGCCTTATGAGCTTGCGTGCCGAGTATGGCGCCAGCCAGCCTTTGAAAGGCTCACGCATTG
>JANLQE010000398.1:0-16911 GCA_031367625.1 Bacteroidota bacterium | reverse complement strand
CCCAGCATGGTAGTTGCATTGATATACGGGCGGTATTTTGTTGCCAGCAGATCGGCTGCTTTCAAAAATATATTTGCACGGTTCTCCCAACTCATATTTGCCCATTTATCTTTTACTTTTAATGCTGCATTGATGGCTTTGGTTACGTGCTTTGCTTCGCCTGTATGAAACTGGCCAAGCACATGCTTACGTTCGTGCGGTGGGCGCATGGTTACGGTATTGCCTGTACGCACTTCTTCTGCACCTATGTACATAGGCACATCAATTTTTACGCTTTTTAATTCTTTCAACACTGCCTTTAAAGCTAGCTTTTCTGTGCTGCCAGGGGCATAATTAAGCACCGGCTCGTTAACAGGTAAAGGATAATAAAAATCTCCGTATTGCATAATATTAATTTAAAAATTTGTAAACCGGGTGACCGTTATTTATAATAAAGTTAGTTATTAACTGCAGTTATTTTAAAGGATTTACCTTGTTGGGCAAACCAAACTTTGCCGCCATCCGTCATGGCACCCTTTGCATTCCTGAATACCTGGTTGAAGTTTATGGTTTCATTAATAAACAAATTAGGTATTCAAATTAAAAGTGAAATATCAGTTACTGATTTCTTCTTTTTCGCTCATCAAATAAGCTTTTATAAACCCATCCAGTTCTCCATCCATTACCGGGCCTACATTGCCTACTTCAAAATCTGTACGGTGATCTTTAATCATTTTATAGGGATGAAAAACATACGAACGTATCTGGCTGCCCCACTCTATTTTCTTTTTAGTACTGTTGGATGCATCTAAAACTTCCTGACGTTTGCGCATTTCTTCTTCGTAGAGCCGGCTCTTTAGCATAGCCATTGCTTTTTCCCTGTTTTCGCCCTGGGTACGTGCCTGCTGGCACTCTACAATAAAACCACTTGGTTTGTGCGTAAGCCTTACAGCCGTTTCTACCTTGTTTACATTTTGCCCTCCGCTACCGCCGCTTCTAAAAAAAGCCCATTCTACATCTGCAGGGTTTACGGTAATTTCTATACTGTCGTCAATTAACGGATACACGTACACGCTGGCAAAAGACGTATGCCTCCTTGCATTACTGTCAAACGGGCTGATACGTACCAAACGGTGAACACCACTTTCACTTTTCAAAAACCCATAAGCAAAAGCTCCGTCTATTTGAAAAGTACATGTCTTTATTCCGGCGCCATCGCCCCACTGCCAATCCAGTTCGCTCACTTGCCAGCCTTGCTTTTCTGCATACATGCGGTACATGCGTGCAAGCATCTCGGCCCAATCCTGGCTTTCGGTACCACCTGCGCCACTGTTTATCTGCAGCACCGCCACCATCTCATCTTCGGGCTTGTTAAGTGTACTTTTAAATTCCGCTTCTTCAATAGCAGTAATGGCTTTTGTATGAGCTTCTTTCACCTCTTCTTCGGTGGCTTCTGCTTCTTTCCAGAAATCAAAAAGTACGGCAAAATCTTCTGCCATTGATACAAGATCATGATACATATTTACCCAATACTCATTTACTTTTGTTTCTTTTAAAATGGAAGCAGCACGGGCATTATCATCCCAAAAACCAGCAGATAAAGTGAGTTGTTTGTCGTTTATTATTTTAGCTTCTCTGTTCTCAACGTCAAAGAAACCTCCTCAGGACCAATACACGGTCTCTCATAGATTTAAGTTGTTCTGTTGTCATGGCCGCAAAGGTAATTGATTTGAACAGATGATTAATTGTGCAGAAATATAAAATGGTTTAAAAGTAAAGATGCCCCGTTGTCTCGCATTTCTTTAAAAAATAAAGCGTTAAATTATTGTAATTAAACTGATGGCTCTACATATAAATCAACAATATTATTTATGGTTTTTAAAATAACCTTGTTTTTATATATACCCTTTAAAATTATTTTACCAGGGTTTGCATTTGATGGTGCCGGTACTTTATCCGCATCACTCACCAACGCAATTTCAAAAAGTTTTACCCCTGGTTTATGCTTAATTAAAATAGCCTTCCCGCTGTTTCTATCTACCCCGGCCTGCAAAGGAAACTGTGTTATCTCGCTTGCTGTAACAGCATAAGATTTTCCGGCTATCCATGCTTTCTGCCAAAGTACAGCAGCGGTACTTTCTGCATATAATTGATAACTGATAAATGACTTTGGGGATACTTGTTCGCCGTTTTCATTTACCCTGATGGTACCAGGCATTCTTTCTGTTTTATAAGCATATATATTTTTAACTGGCCATTTTTGGGCACAGGAAGAAAATGTAAGGGACATAATAAATAAAAAAAGTATTGAAGTTTTCATAATATTATTTTCATTAATTAATCAATAACCGTGCTGTTATATTACTGAAAACGTAAAAGCCGGCAAGTTGCCGGCTTTACATAAATATTAACTTGTTTATTGTTTTATAACTTTATTGGTATAGGTTACTCCATCAACGGTTGCTTTCAAAAAATAAGTACCCCCTGTAAGATTATAGAGTGCGCTTACCTTTATTTCTGTATCACTTTTAAAGGTTTTATAATACACCCTGCTTCCTTTTTGATCAAACAATTCTACAAAGATTTTCTGCGCAGGCAATTGAGAAAGCTTAATATTTATTTCTGATGTAAATGGATTATTTAATACCAGTAAATTCTGCCTGGCATCATTGTATTTAAGCAGCACCGTATTGCTTAAAGTATTTTTTCCATCTATATCATTTATACGCAGCCTGTAATAATTCAACGCATTTAATTTGCTATCTGTAAAGTTGTAATAAACAACTGTACTGCTGTTTCCTGCAGCTTTTACCGTACCAATTTTATAAAAATTAATTCCATCTGCAGATTTTTCAATATTATAATCCCTGCTGTTTAATTCTGATCCGGTACTCCATTGCAGCAGGCCTGAACCGTTTACGATTGATGCCTTAAAATCAATCAGGCTAACAGGTAATACTACTGCGCCTGTTACTAAAGCAAATCTGCTGAAGCCTGTAAATGCTCCTGTAAAAGCTACTCCTAAAGTGCCGTATGTTATGTTGGTTGGCGTTACCAATACAGAATTTCCGCTATTAGCTGCAGCGAAGGAAGCGGCAGTTGTTTTTACAATTTTTAATGTTGACGGTGTATTACCTGCAAGTTCTGCATTGGTAAAAAACAAAGTTGCATTATACCCTGCTCCTGTATTTTGTGATGCCGTTATCAGGAATGTTTTTTGAGATCGTGTGCCACTTAGAAAAGTCTGCCAGGTGGTACCCGCATTTTCTATTGTAGCAGTTACACATCCAAGATCTGCTGTAGGGTTATCTATGGTTGCAATTACATTATTAGCAGCAGAATAATAATCAATACTCTGGCCGGTAGTTTCATAAAGCGTGCCAGCGCTTGCTGCAGAAGTTTCTACCGGCGTAGTTATTAAATCCCCTCTTAAAAAAATATCATCTACAGAAAAACCAATTGTATTTGCAGGTGTAGCTGCAGTGGCGGTAAAACGCCAGCCCAAAAGAAAGTTGGAATTATTAAGTAATGCAGGCAAAGTAGTTGTAACAGAGGTTGTTGTTGCTGTAGTTCCGTAAGCTGCAATAACCGTCCATGTTGTGCCATTATTTGTTGAGTATTCTAAAGTATTTGTAATACCATTGGCCCCACCGGCAGATTTGTAATTAAACGTAACCGCCAGATTTGAAGCAGCATTTCTGCCACCCGTATTTACAGCCCTGTAAAACATAGCTGTTGAAGCGCCGCCAATTCCGTTACCACATAAAGCCAGATTCCCTGCTCCATCTGTAGTTAATAATTCTGCTGTTGTTTGATTTATATTATTTGCACACCCACTAAAAAAAGGAATAAATGCATTTACATTTGGTACAGCAGTATGATAAGCATCCGGTAGAAATGTCCAGTTATTATAATTTATTCCATTAGAATTCCAGTTTTCTGACCAGATGGTTTGGTTTGTAGCAGGAGCAGCAGCCGGCAATGCCGGTTTAATAAGGTCTGTTATATTTAAGCTATAAGTATTATTAACTGTGCTTGCAACAGCATCTGTAGAACCCGAAACGGCGATATTAATTATAGCAACCTGTGGCTGTGGTGGCACGTTGTTATGATTATCATAAATACGAAAAGTTGCCGGGAGACTATTAGGAAATACAGCATTGCTGAAAGTAATAATATTAGAAGGAGAAGCAAAATTTCCGTTGGTAGTAAAATCATAATCTACACCCTGAACTGCAGTACCACCGCCCTGCGGAGATAAAGTAACCGTTGCTGCTCCGGCGGGGCCGTTTGAAATATTCAGGTTAACTGTATAATCTTTATAGGTGCGGCAAGTAGCAGTTGTTGCTGCCGTTGTTTTTGAAACTGCCAGCAAGCCTGTATTAAAACTTATTTTGGGCTGTGTACTTATTTTACTTGTCCAAAGGCCCCTGCCATGTGTTGCAACTGCAATGATATCATTTGTGCCGCTATACCTTATCATATCTGACCGTACTGCAGGTATGC
Organism: Bacteroidota bacterium; assembly: GCA_031367625.1. Classification (GTDB taxonomy): domain Bacteria; phylum Bacteroidota; class Bacteroidia; order Chitinophagales; family Chitinophagaceae; genus Ferruginibacter. The sequence continues at coordinate 12,426 of JANLQE010000398.1, read as the reverse complement.
CTGCACTTGGCTGCCAAACGGTAGCCGTGCCATTTGCCAAAGTAGTGTACCAAACACCTGCTTCTGTTGCCAGCAATACCTGTGTATTACTTCCCGGATAAAATATGCCCCAGCGTACAGGCATATCCGGTAGTTTAGAACCTGATGTCCCTGTTATATCTGTCCACGTAACACCGGCATCACCGGAAATAAATACTTTTTGGGCTCCGTAAGTAGAACTCGTTACCAATATATCATTATCTAAAGAGTTTGGCCCGATGCTGATGCTGGAAATAGTTCCTGTACCAGCAGGAGGGGTAATGGTAGTAAATGCTGGTGAGCCTGTATTGGCGTTGGTAACCTTTACTACCACACTGCCACCGGAAGCGAGGTAAATTGTGTTATTAATATTTGGCGATACTGTTACTGCTGTAATTATTCTTCCTGCCAAAGCCGGAACCGCTATAATAGCTGAAGTGGTTTGCAGTGTTAAAGGATCGTCCCATCTTAAATAATTACCAGATGTATAAGCAGCATAAAGTTTTTTGGTTTTACTGTCAAAATCAAATGGGTTTATAAACTGTCCTGCACTGCTTCCAAAGGTATTGCTGGTCCAGTTGTTTCCATTATCAGTGCTGATATGATAAGCATTATATACATAACTGGTAACCTGGTTGGTAGAGTTTAGCTGATCTACACTTACAAAAGCCCCATCACCCCCGGTTACTTCTGTAGATGATCCTAAACCCGGTTGTGTAAACTTATGGGAGCCATTATCCTGGGCACCAGCCAAAAAATAATCTGGTGATGAGGGATTGGTGGCGCATGAATAAAATTGCTTTATGCGCAATCCCCTGTTCCTGTCACGCCAGGTAGTGCCGATATCGGCGGAATAAAACACGCCGCCGTCACTGCATACCACTACACGGCTTGCGCCATAAGATACATTGTGCACATCTGCATGTACATATTGTGTTTGCCCGGTATAATTTCCCGTCACCCATTCTGATACCTGAGTAATAGTAGTGCCTCCGTTAACAGATTTGAACATATTGAGGTTACCAAATATTATGTTGTTTGCAGGGCTGGCGGGGTCGCAATCAATACCCATGCAATACCAATCCTGTGCTATGCCATACTGAGCGCCGACTAATGTATTTTGCAGGGTCCAGTTATCGCCTCCATCTGTAGAACGATACAAAACCATATTACCAAAATTGCCCCTCAATGCCCATACCACTCCATTCTTTACAGCAAGCATCGTCATTTGTTCGTAATCGGTAGTTGTATTAGTAGCTGCCGCAGTAGCTATTGCCATCCCTGAACCTACAGTAGGCACACTCCAGGTAGCAGAGGTTACCGTGGATGGGGTACCAAAACAATAACCAATTTTAGTAGTGCCCGCAGTTGGAAAATAGCCCATGTAAACATGCATCCTGTTATTTACTGCATCATAAACTATATCGGATACCCTGCTTGTTGTTAAAGTTCCAACAGTCGGCGTAATGACGGTCCAGGTAGCACCTTTATCTAAAGATCGCTGCAGCCCGGCCCCACTGCCAATAGTACCCACATAAACATTCCCTGCATTATCACATAAAATTTTAGAAACATTAAAAAATCCTGTTGTATTTGCAAGAATATTCCAGGTTATTCCATGATCTGTACTTTTCCAAACACCACCCCCCCGTACTCCATCTGCATTAAATGTTTTTTCTCCGGTGCCGAAATACATTACATTAAAATTGGTAGGATCCTGGCAAATTCCTGAGATAGCAATGTTGGAAAAATTGTCTATAAATGTCCAGGCGGGCGTACTGAGTGTAATATCGGGGCAGGTCCAGAGGCCACCATCTATACCGCCAATAAAAACCTGGTTGGGTTTTGTTGGGTCTGAATCATTCCATAGAGCAGCTACCCTTCCGGCAGTAACATCATTATTATCTCTTGGGTTGCCGTAAGGCCCTGCGGCATCAGCGTTAGAGCCACGTTCTACCCAGGATAAAGTAGAAATTGTATTGATAGAATTTACTCCATTTACTGCATGGTTATTTTTTATCATCTGATTTCTTTGGGCCAATGCCTGTATCAACCGGTTCTTGGGGATGGTATTTGTTGTAAGATCGTGGGTTATATTAAACTCATGCTCCTGCGCTGCCTTTATACCATCATATTTTTCATTTTCTTCTTCTTCACTTTCTTTAATCCGTATAACTTTTTGTGGCTTAAATTTTTTCTTATGTTTTGAGGAGTGCTTTTTAGGCTGCTGGTTTTTATCTTGAAATATACCAGCCGGGGCATTAAAATATCCAATCAAAAACAGAAAAAATAAAGTAATTTTTATTGTGTAAAGGTGTTTTTTCATATATCAAGAATTGTTTTGTGAAAGATATGATATTTTACAAAATAATAAATATTTTACTCATTATTATTTCGGGGTTTTCTCCACAAATTTTGTGAATTGTGCCGGCCATATTACTAATGCTGTTATCGCCATTTTTATTTTGCAAAACTATTTATGGCCAAAGATTTTTTTAAAACGAAGAAGTTTAACAGACAAAAAAAATTACGCAGGATAAATGGAGTAACTGTTTTAAATAAACTGTAAAACATACTATACCGTTAAAAAAAATTAGGTAACGGATCATTAATTGGAAAATAAAACCGGGTTTTATTAAAAATAATATGGCTTTAATTATCAGTACCTCTATTGGCAAAATAAAAAATTACTTAAATATCTGGCCAAAAAAATCTTTCATATCATTCCATGAAGCTTTATCTGCTGCTGCATTATATTCTATCGGCATATTAAACTGCTTGCCTTTTTCTGTAGCGCCGGGATTGGTAAATGCATGGGTAGCATTGGCATAAGATTTAAACGTATATACGGCACCGATAGAATCCATTTGCTTTTTAAACTTTGCCACTTCTTCTTTGGTTACAAACTTGTCTGCCTCGCCATGGCATACCAGCACCTTTGCTTTTAATAAATTTTTATCGGCGGGCACGCCAACTAAATTACCATGAAAGCTTACAACGCCTTTAAAATTTTCGCCAAGCCTGGCGGCATTTAAAACCTGTGCCCCGCCAAAACAATAACCAATGGCAGCAATATTATTTGTATCTGCCTGCGGATAGTTTTTTATTTTGGCAAGTGCCGCATCTATCCGGTCTTTTCCCATTTGTGGGTTGGCATAAAAAGGGCCGGCAAGTTTTTGTGCCGTACCGGGATCATCTGCAATAGCTCCGTTGCCATACATATCTACTGCCATAGCAAAATAGCCAAGTTCTGCCAATTGCTTTGCCCTCGATTTGGCATAATCGGTAAGCCCCCACCATTCCGGTATAACTAATATAACAGGGCGCTTTGCAGCCGATGCACTATCATACGCTACAAATCCATTCATAGATAAATTACCGGCAGGGTAACTTACCCCTTCTTCTTTTATTACCGGGGTGGCAGATGATGTGGCCATACTATCTTTTTTTTGTGAAGAACTATTATTGCTACAGGCCGTAAAGCTAAACAACATTGCAGTAAACAATAAAAGCTGAATTGATTTTTTCATGAAAGTATATTTTAAGATGTCAGCAATTTATTTAAAAAAAAGTTTAATAAATCAGGTTTGCATTTCAAAAATGTCTTTACGCTCTGCCCAAAAAATATCAAAGCCAAGAATAGCCGTCTTAAAAAATGAAATCAATGCCGGCCAATCTTCCTTTTTAAAGATATTGACATTTTTTTTACTACAGTAAATACAGGCAATTATTTTGCCATGTATATCCGTTACTTCCGGCTGCCAACTCCATTCTTTTTTAAAATATTCTTTTGCCGTTGATTTGAGAGATAAAAATAAGCTGAAAATTTTATCTCTTTTTTCTGCATCACCGTTTATTTCAATTGTTACCATTGCTCCGCTTTGATCAGCACCCATTTTAACCTGAATATTTTTAACCCCTGTTTTATAATTTATCCAGTTTACTTTATGGCCTGCTGCAGATGGTATGGGAGAAAGATAACGCCCAAGGCTGGTCCAGAATTGCTGCCGTACTGCAGATGCTTCCTGATTTGTGTACATAAAATTAATTAGCTATTACAAAATCGGGACGACGGATAAAACTGCTGTTGTATTTAAACTTCAAGTTAGCACTTACTTCTACCTTCCAGTCTTTCATTCCATCTAAAGTAATCCTCGGAAAATAATAACCTCTTAGTTCTATTGTTCCGAAAATGAGATTTTCATTTCTTGTACGAAAACCACCGCCAATGGCTGTGTAACCATTTGTATTTTCAATAGACTCATTTATTGGTTTTAAAAAACTAACATCCGTAAATACAAAAGGAGCAATACGGAAACCGGCAATTTTTTTAAGATTATAAAAGACTGACTCAAATTTAATGGTGCTTCGGGTAGATCCATTTATAAGCCCGTTTCTAAAATAAGGCAGGCCAAATTCACTATTTAAAAAAAGCGGCTGGTTTAAATTGGTTTTTACCTGGCGGGTAACAGATGCAGAAAAAAAGTTCCGGTTTCGCCAGAACATCCCTAATTTTTTTAAGCTGGTAAAATGATTTATGTCAATCAACATCACAAAATCCTCAGCAGTTTTTTTATTTGAAAAGCCGCCTGCTCTTAAAATATAACTTGTAAAGTGCCGCCTTTCAGAAAAATGTGTGGCAACAAAATCAAATCCGTAATATCCCCTGCGCTGCCCCTGCTTATTGGTATAACCGCCGGTAACAGTGGCGTTAATCCCTTCTGGAATATCTTCATTACGGCCAAAGCCATAAATAAAATTTGTTTGATAAAAATTCTGTTTATAAAGGCTGTACGAAATCAACAGACCGTTTATATCGGCATAATTATAATTGTAACTGGAAATATATTTTTCAGGCACTTTATAAAAATGATTATAAAAAGTTCGCAACGCAACAAAATGGCGCAAACGTTTTTCAGAATCTTTTTCTTTTGTATTACGTGCGCCAATATTGTACCCGCCCCAAAAATCTGCGTTAGCGTATGAGTACTTAAAATCTGAATGATACAAAGTATCAGCATAATTATTATAAGTGTTATTATAAGAAACCAGCAGGCTTGCAGTCCATTCGCTGTAGCGGCTTACCAATGGCCTTTCTAAAGCGGTATAAAATTTTTTTTCTTCGTTTCGCCCGCTGATCAGTTCTGGAGCAAAACCTGCAAAACCGGTGGTCCAGTTAAAAAAACTTCCGCCAATATTCCTCTTTATAAACTCTGCCCCCACGCCAAATTGCGGCTTTCTTTTAATATCATAAATAAAGCGTGCGGAAAGCCTGTTTCCTGTGCCATGAAGATTTTCTTCCTTTGCCTCTACAGTAGCCTTTTGGGTACTGTTAATATTTATATTTCCACCCAAAGAAAATACATCCCTTGTAAGCACTACTACATCTACAGAATCTTTGGAATCAATTACATTAAAAACAACAATCTGGGCATCCTGCAAAAAAGGCTGATCTCTTAAAAAGTGTTCATTATCAGAAAAAAGTAATGGTAAAACTTTATCCCCCGGTTTAAAAAATAAATTTTTTATTATTAAATTATCGGTAGAAATTTTATGCAGCGCATTGGCAACGTGAACAGCAAAAGTATTTTTAATTTCGGTGGTGTCGTTTAAGTTTTGATTGAACCCCACCTGGGACATTACAATCTTCCTGATTGTTTTTCCTTTATATTTTATAAACCGGTTCACTGTTTTCACAGGCACAACCGTTTGCCCATCTGTAGATATGCTTTTTCCTATACGGCCAAGTATTCCTTTTTTTGCTGCTAAAAAAAAGCTGGCTGTATCGTTAGTTTGTTGCGCATATAAAATTGAGCCTGAAAAAAAAAGCACATTAAAAAATACAAGCGACCGTACAAACAATTTTGTCATTGATAATCAGATATTTTTATTTATAAACTTACCTGGTAAAGTTATTTAACAATATTATATAAAGAATGGGGCAAAAATATATTTGAGACTGTTTTAAATAATTTAAATACTTCAAATCAATGTTCTAAAATGCCAGCCAGATACATTGAGTACGGTAATATGAACTTCAAATGCTGTACCAGTAACCCTTTTAATAAATAAATTTTAAAAGACAAAAAAATAACATAAAACTGTAAATTTTAAAAAAGCTGAATAATAAATACAAAATATTTTTTTTACAAAATGATTAGGCCTTACCTTTGCGCCGCAATTTAGTCGCTATCTGCGATAGAAACCTACCCGTAACCCTCCGCAAAGAGAGTAAGAAGTTTGTACTATTTGCCCTAAATCCCCTGCCAGATGTATTTTCAGCCTGACCATCAGGGGTTATTATTAACAAAAATAAACACAGAATATATGAAAATGAGTACCGTGGGTATTGTTACCCCTATTAACAAAGAAGAGATGAATGAATTATTAAGAGAAACAAAAGAAATACTTGCAACAGAGCTTTTAAAAAACAAAAACATTGAAATTTTTGGAGTTGTAAATATGTGGAAAGTAAGAAAAGCTGCCAAGTCTGCATCTTCTATGAGAAGACATTTTAGCTAACATTACCGCAGCACTTTTTAAAGCCATCAAATTGTCATTGAGGCAGTAAAACAAATAAAACATTCATTTAAAAAAGCATGGCTGGCCATGCTTTTTTAATACTTAGAGTTGTAAAATAAAAAATAATTTATTACTTTATTGCAACGGGGTGAAGCGATCATAATTGAGTTAAAAAAGCAGGAAACAATTTACAAAGTAAGATTGCATCAGCAATGATGGTGGAAAACTATAAAAATTTATTATTTTCCAGGTACTGAAAGCCATAAAACAAACAGAGTGCGTGCATGCTTTGTACTATTCCGTTATCCCGTAACAGTTGTTTTACTTCGGCCAATGGCTTTATAATAATTGCTATTTCTTCATTTGTATCTAATGACTGCATAGTGGTTTTTATACCGCCGGTGGCGAGGAACAGGTGCGTAAAATTATTTAATACACCGGGGTTTGCTGCCGTAATACCCAGATGATGAAAAGCTGAAAATGAATAGCCTGTTTCTTCCAGTAATTCCCTGGCAACGGCTTGCTGCGGCTGTTCTCCGGCATCTATAAACCCTCCTGGCAGCTCTAATAATTTTTGCTGAATAGGGTGCCTGTATTGATACACCAATACCACTTCATTATTTTCAGTTACAGCCATTGCAGCAACGCAGGCAGGAAGCTCTACCACATAATATGGATCCACCATTTTTCCATCTGCCGTCTGGTAACTATCCTTTCGTGCCGTAAAATACGGGTGGCGGCTGATGTACGCTGAGGAGAGTGTTTTGAAAAACATGAATTTGATTTTTGATTTATGATTTATGATTTATGATTTTAGTTGCGTCATAAAAAAACAGATGCCTTCAGAAATAATGAACTAAAAAGTTTAATAAAGCTGTGCTGTAAAAGATTTATGATTTTTGATTTTTGATTTTAGGTTGCATCATAAAAAACCAGATGCCTTCATGATAACAATACTAAAACCTGGCATCAAAAAATCTACCACCACCCTTCCCTGTCCCGTAAGGCTGTAATATGCGCAGTGTGATGCCGGCTGTGCCAGGCGTACATGCCTAACAGATACCAAAGCGTCATTTCTTTTTTGCTTTCAGGATGATACACGGTGCGGTTCCATTCTGCATCTGAAATATTTTTCAATATTTCGTGCCAGCGGTGATGCAATGCAAAGAGCAAGGTTATAGAAATATTGATAGGCAGATTTTTTGTATCAGCTAAATTGGCCCAATCTTTTTCTTCGTAAGGTTTTATGGTTGGATTGTGTTCGGTAAGGCCGAGTTTAAAACGGATGTAAGCATTCATGTGACTGTCTGCTATATGATGTACTAATTGATGCACCGTCCAGCCGCCGGGGCGGTATGGGGTTTTAATTTGTGCTTCATCTAAATTGCTTGTGGCATTTTCTATTTGCTGCGGCAAAGCTTGTATATCAAGCAACCAATCCTTTAACTGTGAGGCAGAAAATGGTTGCTCAATATATTTACCGATGGGGTATTTTAATGTTTCCATTATTGTTTTACTGCAGGTTTAATATCTTTTAATGTTATCTCAAACACCAGCACAGAATTTGGCGGAATGGCAGCACCCGCACCTCTTTCGCCATAACCCAGTTCGCCTGGTATTACTACTTTCCAACGGGCGCCCTTAGTCATCATTTGTAAAATTTCTGTCCATCCTTTTATAACGCCACCCACCGGGAATGTAGCAGGCTCACCTCTTTTTATAGAATTATCAAACTCGGTTCCGTCAGTTAAACTCCCAACATAATCAACTACCACGGTATCTGTTGCGGTAGGTTTAATGCCATTTGCATCGCCTGCCTGCAACACTTCATACTGTAATCCGTTGGGCAAAGCAATAACGCCTTTGCGGCTTTTGTTTGCTGCTAAAAATATATTGCCTTTTGCTTTTTGAACGTCGCCTTTTTCCTTTGCACAAATCTGTAGCTGCTCCTGTAATGTCTTAGCTGACTGTTCTTTTGTTAGCAATAATTTGCCGTTATTAAATACATCCTGTATTGCTTTTTGCATTAATGCATTATTCAGTTTTTTAATGCCCTGGTCTTTCATGCTAAGGGCAATATTCATACCCGCTGCATAACTAAAACTGTCGTTCAGGTTTTTCATTAAAGATTTTGCAGGCATTGCCGCAGTGCCTTTTTTTACAGGAGATTTTGATTGCGCAGAAACCATGCCCGCTGTGCATGCTGCTGCAATTACACAAATAAAAACTTTCTTCATTAATATATTTTTTTGTTTAATAAAATTTAGCATTGCAAATAAAAGCAACTTTATTCATCTCTCATCTCACGGCCTGTTAAATGTATAAAAACATCTTCAAGGTTGGCGGCTTTTACCTGTTTTGGCCGTTCAAAACCTGTGGCCACAAGATCATCAATCATTTTATCCGGCGAATCGAGTTTTATAATTTTACCTTCGTCCATAATGGCAATGCGGTCGCATAACTGTTCGGCCTCATCCATATAATGAGTGGTAATAATTACGGTGGTTCCATTATCCCTTATCTCTTTAATAAGATCCCATAAATTTCTGCGTGCCTGCGGATCCAGGCCGGTAGTGGGTTCATCCAAAAAAATTATTTTAGGATTATTTATCAAGGTAGTGGCAATGGAGAACCGTTGCTTTTGCCCACCACTTAATTCTTTGCTTTTATTTTTTGCCTTATCCGTAAGGTTTACTTTTTTAAGTAACTCCACAGGGTTTACGGGTTGGTTGTATAAGCCGCCAAATAAATGGATTAATTCTATGAGTGTGAGGTTAGGATAAAAACCGGAAGTTTGCAACTGCACCCCGATTATTTTTTTTATTTCCCCGGGTTGTTTATCCAGGTCAAAACCATTTACGGTTACCTGGCCGCTGGTTTTATTGCGCAGTGTTTCTATAATTTCCAGCGTGGTAGATTTTCCTGCGCCATTGGGGCCAAGCAGCCCGAAAATTTCTCCTTCATACACATCAAAGGAAATAGATTTTACGGCATTAAAATTTCCGTAATCTTTTACAAGGTCTTTTACTGATATAATTGTTTCAGGCATGTGTGTTTTTTAAAACAGTGGTAATTTTTCCATTAATATAATCTTCCAGTTCTTCCATCATAGTTATGCTGCCTATAAAAAAAGGAACCCGCTCATGCAACGTTGCCGGCTGTATATCTAAAATATTTACAAGGCCGTTTGTTGCCTTGCCCCCTGCTTTCTCTACTATAAATGCAAATGGATTACATTCATACATCAACCTTAATTTTCCCTTTGGTTTATCAGTTGTACCGGGGTACATAAATATGCCGCCTTTTATAAGGTTGCGATGCACATCGGCTACCATGCTGCCAATATACCGCTGCGTGTACGGGCCACCGTTGGTTATATCTTTTTTCTGGCAACCCGTAATATATTCTTTTACTTTTTGATCCATCTGAAAAAAATTACCATGATTAACAGAATAAAATTTTCCGACCTTGGGGCATTTCATATCAGGATGGCTTAGGGTAAATTCACCAATAGACTGATCCAGCGTAAATCCATTAACCCCTCTTCTGGTTGCATACACCAGCATGGTACTGCTCCCATAAATAATATAGCCTGCTGCCACCTGCCTGTTGCCGGGCTGCAAAAAATCTGCTTCCTGTGCAGGCTTGCCCAGTTCACTTACCCGGCGAAAAATACTGAAAATAGTTCCGATAGAAACGTTTACATCAATATTGCTGCTGCCATCCAATGGATCGAAAAGACAAACATATTTTGATTTATTACTTATTTCATCATCAAATACTTCAATATCATCCATTTCCTCGCTGCCTATTCCTGCACAGCTTATCCCATGCCTCAGCACGCCAACCAACTGGTTGTTTGCAAAAATGTCTAATTTTTTTACGTCTTCGCCCTGCACATTAGTAGTGCCATGATCCCCCAAAATATCTACAAGCCCCGCTTTGTTTACTTCTACATTAATGCGCTTTGCAGCAAGGCCAATATCTCTTAATAAATTTGATAACTCGCCGGTTGCCTGTGGAAAATTCCGAAGCTGTTGTAAGGTAAACTCATCCAGGGTCTGTACTTTTCTATTGATTACCATAAAACAATTTTATGTTTACGATTTACGAAGTTAGATTTGCAGCTCAAAAGTAAGAAAGACTTATGATTTTTGATTTTTGATTTATGTGTGATGAGATTTAATTTAATAATTTAAAAATGAAGGTATATAAATTTGGGGGCGCCAGTATTAACAGCATTGAACGCATTAAAAGCACTGCAAATATTATTAAGGCTCAATCGGGTGAAAAAATATTAGTGGTAATTTCTGCCATGGGCAAAACAACCAATGCGCTGGAAAAAGTAGTGAATGCTTTTTATGACGACCGGCGAGATGATGCTTTAAAGTTATTTGATCAGGTAAAAGACAACCACCTTAATACACTCAAATACCTTACCGTACTGCAATGGCAGCAGGCAGAGAATAAATTGAAAGATTTTTTTACAGAAATAGAATGGCTGTTACACGATAACCCGCTAAGGCCTTATGATTATTATTACGACCAGGTGGTTTGTTGTGGAGAATTATTCAGCAGCAGTATATTTTGTAATTATTTAAAAGAAGAAAAAGTAAATGCCACCTGGATAGATGTAAGGGATATTATAAGAACAGATAACAACTTCAGGGATGCCGGTGTAGAATGGGCTGTAACAGAAAAAAATATTACAACCCTGATGTTACCGTTATTTGAAGAATATGATGTGGTGATTACTCAGGGCTTTATTGGCGCTACAGATGAAAATGAAAGCACTACTTTGGGCAGAGAAGGAAGTGATTACTCCGCTGCTATTTTTGGTAATTTATTAAACGCCCAATCTGTAACAATATGGAAAGATGTGGAGGCGGTAATGAGCGCCGACCCCAGGCAATTTAAAGATGCGGTTAATATGCCTGCATTAAGCTACACTGAAGTAATTGAAATGGCTTATTACGGTGCCCAGGTCATTCATCCAAAAACAATAAAACCTTTACAGAATAAAAGTATTCCCTTGCTGGTAAAAAGTTTTTTAAACCCTGATCTTGCAGGCACCATCATAAGCAACGCTGGTGCTAGAAACCTGCCACCCGTAATTGTAGTTAAAGAAAAACAGGTGATGATACAATTTAAATCGAAAGACTTTTCATTTGTAGAAGACAGGCCGGTAGAGCAATTACACAAAATATTTAAGCAGGTAAAAGTAAAACCTAACCTTTCTCAAAATACCGCTATTTCTTTACTGTGCTGCTTTGATGACCATGCAGAAAAAATAGATCAGTTGGCTGCTGATGCTTCTTTAATCTTTGATGTAGAACTGGAAAAGAATTTAACCCTGCTTACCATCAGGCATTATAATAATGAAATGATAAAAAAATTTACTGAAAACAAACAGGTAGTGCTGGAGCAAAAAACAATGACAACGGTTCAATTAGTAATGAGAGAGGGGTAAGAGGTTTATTTACATTGGACTATTTTATGAACCATGAACCATGAACTTTTCCAACCTGCCTAATTCAACACATACTCTCCTTTTTTATTCACCATAATAATTGGCAACTGTTTTTTTGTTTCAAAATAATCGAACACTTCTTTTATGTTGGCATTAAAATGCTGCAAAGCAGGTTTCTGTTTAATAGATGCATTTAAATATTCCAGCGATTTTTTTACATTATACCTTACCGGAAAAACATGCACCGGAATAAATTCTTCGCCCTGTGCTTTTACGTTTGAAGCAATGATATACAACTCTTCAATAGGCATATCAGTGATGGGGATACAACCGGTAGATACACAATTTCCGTGAATGTAAATAGCATTTCCGGGGCGCAGCGAATCGCTTAAAATTCTGTCGGATGCATTGGGATA
>JANLQE010000341.1:0-1906 GCA_031367625.1 Bacteroidota bacterium | reverse complement strand
TTTTACAAGAAGTGTACAGGGCAAACGCATTAAAATTTCTAAAGTCTGAAGGGCTGATATTAATATAAAAATTGAAATTCAAAAATAAAAACCAAAACTTTGAAGGGGTGGCATAATCCTTAACTTAATGTGATTGCCCTTAGGATTGAAAACATACTTCTTTTTTGTTGTAACTGTTTTTAATGCGTTTGCCCTGAAGAAATATATGGGAACAACTGCCGGTTACTATCTTTGTTTTAGTGTATTGGCCTGGATCAGTAAGTTCCGGAATTTCTTTTATTTTGTGTTACTATACTCTAATTACATGCACCCTGTCATTTACATCATGGGCGTTTCGGGTTCCGGCAAAACCACTGTTGGTACTTTGCTGTCGCAATGCACCGGTATTCCTTTTTTTGATGCAGATGATTTTCATTCTGCAGCCAACAAAACAAAGATGGCATCGGGGCAGCCATTAAATGATGCGGACAGAAAGGATTGGCTGATTGCATTAAACAACCTGGCTATAAAAGAGGCAGGCAAAGCAGGCGCCATCATTGCCTGTTCTGCATTAAAGGAAAAATACCGGCTCGTATTACAGCAAGGGCTGCAGCACACTTTATTTATTTTTTTGAAGGGTAGTTTCCATCAGATTTACCAACGTATGCAATCCCGGCTTCATCATTACATGCCGCCCGCTTTATTACAATCACAGTTTGATATTCTGGAAATTCCGGAGGATGCTGTTGTTATTGATTTTGAGCAAACACCCGAAGAGGCAGTAGCAATTATTTTGCGGCAACTATAGCACCGCTTTCAAAACCATCACACCCATCAGCCCCATCACTGCTACCACTGTTTCCATCAACGACCAGGAGCGAAGCGTATCTTTTACAGACAAATTAAAATATTCTTTAAACATCCAGAAGCCTGAATCATTTACATGAGAAAACAGTAAGCTGCCGGCGCCAATGGACAATGCCATCAGGTTAGGATCAATATTGGTTTGCAACAACACAGGAGCCATAATGCCTGCTGCCGTTAATCCCGCTACGGTAGCCGATCCTACGCAAATGCGGATAGTGCCTGATATAAGCCAGCCCAACAACAGCGGATCTACGGGCAATGTTTTTATTTGGTTAGCAATTCCGGTACTCACCCCACTATCTACCAGTACCTGCTTTAATGCACCTGCACCCGCAATTATCAGCAGTATCACCGAAATATCTTTTATAGATTCGCCATAGAGTTCCATTATTTTTTTTATTGAAAATCCATTACGCATACCCAGTGTATAAGTAGCATACAACAGCGATATAAGGAGTACCATTACAGGGTCGCCCCAGAACGCTAACTGATGCTGTACATTTTGGCCGGGATTAAAAAGATAACTAACTACGGTAAAAAGTATCAGCAACACCACTGGCAATAATGCAGTAAAAAAACTGTTGAACACACCAGGCAGGTTGGCCTTATCAATAGTTGCAGGTTTAAATAACTGCAGCGGCTGGGTGCGTATATGCTTTACCGTTTGGGCAAACAAAGGCCCTGCTACAATAATGGTTGGTATGGCTATCAAAATACCATAAAGCAACATTTTTCCTATATCGGCATGAAGCTGTGCGGCCAAAGCCACAGGTGAAGGGTGTGGCGGCAAAAAGCCGTGTGTGACTGATAATGCAGCCAGCATGGGCAGCGCTGTAAACACAGCAGGCATACCCGTGCGGTATATAACGGCAAAAATAATTGGCACCAGCAATACAAAACCTACATTATAAAACAGTGGAATACCTACTACAAAGCCAGTGAGCATCATGGCCCACTGCAGCCTTTTTTCTCCAAACAAGCGGATAAGGCTATCCGAAATTTTTTGTGCCGCACCTGTGTTGGCAATCAGTTTCCCCAGCATGGCGCCCACACATATAGT
>JANLQE010000334.1:0-6402 GCA_031367625.1 Bacteroidota bacterium | reverse complement strand
TTTTCTACTTTTTTATCCCCATAAAGAAACCGGATATTCGCCATTATCAATCAATTTATCTAAACTGGCTTTTACTTCAGGAGCATCTTCTTTATAAGTTACGCCAAACCATTGTGCTTCGGTAGGGATAACTTTTATTATACCCACTTCGTGTTTTATAAAATGATCGCCAATGATCGGAATAAAAAATTCTGCTTTAATGTTATCAAAATTATTCTTTGGAAATTCGCTAAACAATTTTTTTATTACATCAAACACAGATGGGTGAAAGCACCAGAAGTTCATAGACACACTGGAAGTATCATTTACTTCTATCAATTGTCCGTCATCTTCATAAATAACTTTACCGGCTTGATTCCGGTAAATTTTAGTGCGTTCGTTTATATCTGCCAGATTATTATTGGCATCAGTATCGCAAACACCACGGCTCACTGTGCCATGATCGCTTAAAGTATTTTTTAAAGTGTATCCTATTATTGAATAGGTTTTTTCATCACACCTGTTTTTTAAAAAGTCTGCTGCTTTTACAAAGCCATCCCGGCCATAAAAATCATCTGCATTAATTACTGCAAAAGGTTCTTTTACTGCATCAGCCGCACATAATACAGCATGGCCCGTACCCCAGGGTTTCGTTCTACCGGCTGGCATATCCTCTGCATTTACAAAAGAATCCATTTCCTGATACACATAATCTACCGCTATTTTACCTTTTAGTTTTGTATCAAAATTTGCTTTAAAGTTTTCTGCAAAATCTTTTCTGATAACAAAAACAACTTTACCAAAGCCCGCCTGTATTGCATCGTAAATAGAATAATCCATAATGGTTTCTCCGGATGGGCCAAAGCCTTCTGTTTGTTTCATACTGCCATAGCGGCTTGCCATACCAGCCGCTAAAATTAAAAGTGTAGGTTGCATTTTAAATATATAATTTAAAGTTTATGATTGATTTTTGCTGCCGCAAAATTAAAGTAAACAAACAGTAAATAATGCAAATGCTTTTTGTTATAGAAAATATATTCTTTGATGAATTGGAAAATCCTGTTCTTGAAAAAAAGAACATCAAACTTCAATTGGCAAGATTAGATAAAATTCACCCGGTAATATCAGGCAATAAACTGTTTAAGCTTCATTATTTTATAGATGAGGCGATGCAATCCAATCATAAAACCATGGTCAGTTTTGGCGGGGCTTATTCCAATCATCTGGTGGCCATTGCATTTGCGGGTAAAGAGAGCGGGTTAAAAAGTATTGGCATTGTAAGAGGGGAAGAACCAAAAAATTTATCCCATACATTACAGCAATGCCTGCAATATGGTATGCAGCTTCAATTTATTACCCGCAATGAATATAAAAATACCGGACAGCCAGATTTTATAAACAACCTGAAATTAAAATATGGAGATTTTACCCTGGTGCCGGAAGGTGGTTATCATCCCCTGGGTGCGGCAGGTGCATCCCTGATAATGGATTTATTAAAAGATAAAAATGCAACGCATATCTGCACCGCCACCGGCACAGCCACAACACTTGCAGGATTATTATTAAAAGCGCAGCAAAGCCAGCAGGTGATAACTGTACCGGTAATAAAAAACATGAACGATATTGAAGAAAGATTGTTTTATTTAATCAACAAAAAAAAACATAACAACCTGCAGATTTTTGATGACTATCATTTTGGCGGCTACGCAAAAAAAACGGAGGAACTTATAAATTTTATGAACGTTTTTTATGCCAACTATGGCGTACCTACAGATTTTGTTTACACAGCTAAAATGATGTATGCCATACTGGATAAAATAAATAATAATTTTTTTCCGGCGGGCAGCAGCATCGTGTGCCTGCATACAGGCGGCCTGCAGGGCAATCAATCATTACCACCCGGCACATTACTGTTTTAATTCATTTAACAGCGCTTTATATTGGCGCACTAAAAAAAATAATATTTCGTTCATTATATTTGCAATTCACAGATGACAATATCCATACAGAAATATTTACTGATTACTATTACCCTTCTATTTACAGTTAATGTAAATGCGCAGCAAATACTACCGGGCATAACGGTAAAAAATATCAGCGGAAAAATAATTGTAAGCTGGAAAAACGAATATGCTATTCCTGTGGCTGCCATCAGCATTCAACGCTCTTATGACAGTTTAAAAAATTACACTACCATCGGAAGCGTATTAAACCCACAGAATAAAGAGAATGGTTATGCAGATGCCAACCCGCCTTACAATAAAATGTATTACCGTGTGTTTATTGGTTTTGAAGGTGGCTCATACATTATAACAAAGCCCGTAAGGCCTGTGAAAGAAACATTAAATGGTACCGGGGCAGACAGTACGCTGATACAACGCTATCCCTGGCAGGTAAATCCCCTGGCAGATTCAAGTTTACAATCTCCTCCGATAAATGGCGGCGTAACAAAGCCTGCAATAACTTATCCAAGCAAAAGAATATTTACTTCAAAAGATAACAGCATAATCATTCATTTAGCCGATGCCGCAGTAAAAAAATACAGCATAAAGTTTTTTGATGAACTGGAAAATATGCTGTTTGAATTGGCCAAACTGAAGGAAGAATATCTCATTATTGAAAAAGTAAATTTCGGCCGCTCCGGTTGGTATCATTTTGAATTGTATGAATCGGGAATACTGGTAGAAAAAAATAAATTCTTTGTGCCAAAAGATGGAAAGATCAGCAATAAATAATTACTCAAGGTTTATATCAAATACTTTCTCGAAATTTTTCTTTAATTTTTCTTTTACTTCTTCGTAGTTCAGCTTGTGGCTCAGTTCCCGTTCCATTGAAGTCACCTGTTTATTTACAATACCGCAGGGAATAATATTATCGAAATAACTTAAATCTGTATTTACATTTAAAGCAAAGCCATGCATAGTTATCCAGCGGCTGCAGCGCACCCCAATAGCACATATCTTTCTTTCTTTACCGGCAATGCCGGGCGCAATCCACACGCCGGTTTCCCCTTTACTACGTTCGCCTTTAATACCATATTCGGCAATGGTTAAAATGATAACTTCTTCAAGGTTTCGCAGGTAACGGCCAATATCTGTATAAAATTTTTCCAGGTCAAAAATAGGGTAGCCAACAATCTGTTGCAGGCCATGAAAAGTAATATCTCCTCCCCTGTTGGTATTAAAAAACGAGATGCCATTTTCTTTCAGTTCATCATCACTCATCAGCACATTATCCATGCTGCCGCTTTTGCCCAGCGTGTAAACGGGTTCATGCTCACATATCAAAAAATAATGTTGTGTAAGTAAATCGCCGGGAATAAAATCAGGATTTAGTTTTCGGGCTTCCGATTTTATGGCAACATTTTGTTGAAGTAGTTTTTCCTGATAATCCCAGGCGGTCTTATAATCAATTACCCCTAAATCTTTAAATTTCACCCGCTGCATATCAGTTGCAATGTTTTACTTTGCAAAGCTAAGCAAATGAAATGGTGAAACATTTAAAGCATAGAAGCGTTATCCCATTTGAAATTTTATTTTTATGCACCCGGCTGGATACCGGTATTCAATAGCATTGGCAGAGTTTATCCTGAGGAATAAAGGGTACTCTTGTACATTAGTTTCTTATGGAACAATCACCGCAGGTTTGCCACTATAAAGAATTATTATGATGAATGAACTCGAAAAAAATATAGAAGAAGATCTGCCGGAGTCGGAAGAACTGTATGAAAAATTTTCTATCGTTATAGATAAAGGCCAGGAGCCGTTGCGTATTGATAAATTTTTAATGCAACGGATAGAAAGCGCCACCCGTAATAAAATTCAGCAGTCTATAGAAAATGAATTGGTACTCGTAAATGAAAAGCCAATAAAAAATAATTATAAAATAAAAGCCGGTGATAAAATAATTATTTACGACAGCAATTCACCGGAATCTTCCGAAATTATTCCACAAAATATTCCGCTGAATATTGTTTATGAAGATGATGATATCCTCGTAATTAATAAACCTGTGGGCATGGTAGTGCATCCCGGCAGTGGCAACCCCGATAACACTTTAATAAATGCGGTGGCCTGGTATTTAAAAACTAACTGCCCCGAAATTGACGAGAGTGAATTACCCCGTTTTGGCCTTGTACACCGCATAGATAAAAATACAAGTGGCCTGCTGGTGATGGCAAAAAAACAAAAAGTAATGAGCGATCTGGCCAAACAATTTTTTAATCATACCGTTCACCGCAGGTATGTAGCACTGGTTTGGGGAAATTTTGACGTTACTGAAGGAACGATCACAGGCCATGTAGGCCGCAACCAGCGCCTCAGAAAATTATTTACTACGTACCCTGATGGCGAGCATGGCAAAGAAGCCATTACTCATTATAAAGTACTGGAAAATTTTAATTATGTAACCCTGGTAGAATGCAGGCTGGAGACGGGCCGTACCCACCAGATAAGGGTACACATGCAACACATTGGGCATCCACTTTTTAATGATGATTTTTATGGCGGCGACAGAATTGTAAAGGGAACGGTTTATACAAAATACAAACAGTTTGTAGATAATTGTTTTACCATTTGCCCACGCCAGGCCCTCCATGCAAAGGAGCTGGGCTTTATTCATCCAACCACCAAAGAGCCTATGCTTTTTACCAGTGAACTGCCGGATGATATGGCGCAGGTAATAGAAAAATGGCGGAAATACAGCCAGTTTAAAAATACAACTGAATAAATTTAAACAGTATATTATTTACCACAATTTTAAAGGAGTTTTATTTACTGAGTTTAATTAAATGCACTATCATCTTCTACACTTTTTACTTTGTGTTTTTTCAAAGTGTAACTGTGTAATTAAAAAACCTAATTTCACAACAATTTATATAAACATACTGCTATGCAAAAAAAAATATGCTTTCTCCTTATTTGCTTTTTCGTTTACAGCTCCCTGTCAGCGCAAACAACTATTGTTCGTGATGCAGCCATAGAACAAATGGTAAAAGAAGTTTCTGCAGATTCTTTAAAATCTTACATTACTTCTTTGGTGGCTTTTGGCACCCGCAATACGCTCAGCACACAAACAAATCCCAGGCGTGGTATTGGTGCTGCAAGAACCTGGGTACTCAATAAATTTAATCAGTTTGCTGCACAATCAAAGGGAAGGCTTACAGCATTTATTGATAC
The DNA here is from genome assembly GCA_031367625.1 of Bacteroidota bacterium. Lineage (GTDB taxonomy): Bacteria > Bacteroidota > Bacteroidia > Chitinophagales > Chitinophagaceae > Ferruginibacter. Next base: position 1,246 of record JANLQE010000334.1, on the reverse strand, counting down.
CACTACCCTGCAACCCGATAAAAGAAGAGTAGATACTGTTTTGCTGTTAGGCAATGTGGTAGCCACTTTAAAAGGAACAGACCCAAATGATAACCGCATCTTTGTTATAAGCGGCCACTTAGATAATATGCGTACAAATGTACTGGACCGCTTAGGCGATGCACCAGGCGCAAATGATGATGCCAGCGGCACTTCTGCTGTATTGGAATGTGCAAGGATAATGTGCAAACGCAGTTTTCCGGCCACCATAATTTTTGTAGCAGTCAGCGGCGAAGAGCAGGGTTTACTGGGCTCTACTTTTATGGCCACTAAAGCAAGAAAAGAAAATTGGAATATAGAAGCTGTACTTAACAATGATATTATGGGCAGCAACAACAGCAGCGAAACAAATATTATTGAGAATACAAAGATCCGTGTGTTTAGTGAGGGGCTTCCGTTTTATGAGTTAGAAAAAAATGCTAAAAATATCCGCCAGCTTGGGTTAGAGAACGATGGCAAAAGCCGTCAGCTTGCCCGTTATGTAAAAGAAACAGCGGAGCGGTATGTTGATAATTTAGACGTAGTATTGATTTACCGCAATGATCGTTTTTTACGGGGCGGAGATCATACCCCTTATGTAGAGAATGGCTTTGCAGCAGTACGCTTTACAGAGATGAATGAAAATTATTATCATCAGCATCAGGATGTAAGAAAAGAAAATGGCATCCAATACGGCGACCTGACAGAGTTTATAGATTTTGAATACCTGAGAAAAAATACCGGTATGAACCTATGTAATCTTGCCAACCTTGCAAAGTCAGCCGGTATGCCGGAAGAGCCAAAGATTGATGTAAAAAAATTAGGCAACACTTCATTTATTTATTGGAAAGCGCCGAAGACAGGCACCCCCAAAGGATATTATGTAATGATGAGAGAGACCACCAGTGCTTTCTGGCAAAAGAAAATTTTTACTGCAGGCACAGAAATGACGCTGCCATATTCAAAAGATAATTACTTTTTTGCCGTGCAATCAGTAAGTGCAGATGGTAATGAAAGCCTGCCCGTAGTACCATCAGCAGGGAGATAATTTTATTTTTATGGAAGAAGTGCCAATGCCGGATGGCAAATTGCTGCAGGAACTGGTAACAATAAAAATGCCGTTCGGAAAATATAAAGGAACAGTTTTACGACACTTACCGGTGAGTTACCTGGAATGGTTCTGGAGCAAGGGATTTCCTAAAAACAAAATAGGTAAGCTTTTAGAAAC
>JANLQE010000301.1:0-2554 GCA_031367625.1 Bacteroidota bacterium | reverse complement strand
GTTTCTCATGCCCTAAAATTAATGGAAACACCCCGATTGATATCCGGGTGAAAAAAATATCCCATCCAGCTTTAAGGCGGGATGGGAATTCTAAACAAGAAGGCAGTTAGTATCAGTTTATTTGAGCATAAGACCCAACTTAACACCAAAATCAAAAAGATGTTCTTTAACAGGGTATTTTCCCTGGAAGCTTGACAGTGTTTGGTAACGTACCTGAGGACTAAATCTCCAGTTGAGTTTGCCTGTTGAATATCCTGCAAATATTTCAAAGCCGGTGTTTACATTCCATCTGCGTACCAACGATGGTACTTCTACATAATTTTTATAATCAGTTGAAATAAGATAAGCTCTGTTACTTAAAGTATAAGTTGGCTGAATAGTGGTACCTATTCCAATATAAGATTTTTTATTTCCGGCCAGTTTATATTCAATGCCTATAGGTGCAGATGCCGAAATATAAAGATTACGCAGCCAGTTAGCATTAGAAGATCCACCGGAATTCCGGTAGTTGGTAAAAGTAGAAACGGTATTAGTGCCACCTGTAGAAGTACTGAGGGCTATAGTAGCAACTTCACTGGGATAACTAAAGGCCAGAATATCATATTTACTTATATTAAACTGCAAGCCACCCGTAATCCTGATTTTTTTTGAAAGAGGATAACCAGCAGTAAAGCCAAATTGCAGACCAACATCAGGTTTATGTGTAACAACACTGTTAACATCAGTAAAAGTATTGCTGTTGGAAGAAGCTGTGTAAGGACGGGACGCATTAAGGAAACCTTTATTTTCATTCAGTTTGCGATAGCTTACTGTAGGTGTAAAATAAATCTGCCAGGATAATTTTTTTCTTTGGCGGATATGCCTGTAGGAATTTACAATACTTTCAATAGTAAAAGGATAAATATCATTTTTGGGTAAAGTAGTTTCCTTACCTGAAGTTATTTCTGCATTTTTATCACTATTGTTCTTATCAGCAAATAAGTCAATATTATTTTTTACGGAGCCTGAGGATATATAATTTTCAGCAGCTTTGATAGCAGAAACAGCTTGTTTATTATGAACTGCAATCGCTGGTTTAGAAATTAATTCAGGCTGAGCTAAAACTGCTGAGAGAATAACAGGCTCCGGATAATTTAGTTCGGGTTCTTGTAGAACGTCAGCAATATTATTGGCAGTGTTAACATCATTTAGCTGGTTAACTGCCTCAGTGGTAAATAGATTTTTTTGAAACCGGTCAGAAGAGGTTATGAAAGCAATCTTGTCATTAGCAGGTTTTGTTTGGGCAATAATTAAAGCAGGCTTTTGATTTGCTTTCTCAGGAAGTTTTATGGATTTAATGTTGGTTGAGATAGCAGAATATGGTTGTTTCCCCCCAGAAGCTGGTGTCAGCATTACCCAGGTAACCGCCCCGGTGGTAAGCAATAATAAGCCAAGCCCTATACCAAACCACTTTCTCCTGGTGTGCAGGCTATTATGTATACCTCTCCAAACCTTTTCGGAAGGAAACATCCGGTATTGGTCTGCATTTTGTTTTACAAACTGCTCAAAATCCCTGTTATTAAACTTATTCTCCATAACCAGTGGTCAATTTGGGTACGATTAAAAAACTATCTCTGCCCGACGGCAGCAAGCCAATCTGCTTGTTGTTTTGGTTTATGTAATATTCTTTTACGGATCAAAATATCTTCCAGCATTGCTTTAGCTCTTGTGTACTGGCTTCTGCTGGTACTTTCTTCTATATCAAGCATATTGGCTATTTCCCTGTGACTGTAGCCTTCAACAGCGTAAAGGTTTAATACAGTTCTGTAACCAATCGGCAGCAATCGTATACATTCCACTACCTGTTTGGCCTGGATAATGGCCGGCACACTCTCTTCTCTTACCTGCACCCCGGTGGCATGAATGATGTCCACACTTTCATTAAATTTTTTATTCTTCTTCAGGATATTGATGCAGGTATGAACCACAATCCTTCTAACCCACCCCTCAAATGCACCCCGGTTCTCAAAAGTGTGTATCTGTAAAAAGACTTTAATAAAACCTTCCTGCAGCATATCCTCAGCGTCTTCCCGGTTATGAGCAAAACGATAACATACAGCCAGCATTTTAGGACTGTACCTGTTGTACAACTCCCGTTGGGCTGATGCATCGTTATTCAAACAACCTTTTAAAATGGCTTCCTCGGTCATAATTTCCTTTGGTTGCCCGTAATTTAGACAATTTTCCTGTACGAATGCTGCATATAATTGTAAAAAATCATAAAATGGCAGGTAAAATAAAAGGGTGAAAGCCATGCTTTCACCCTTTTAGAAGAAAACAAAGAATTACCAGTTTGCCCTCAGAGCAACTATAAAATTTCTGCCTGGTGCAGAAAATCCAGATGCAAAATAGCGGTAGTTGCGATCAAGAATATTTTCTACGCCCAACTGTACCTGCAGGTTTTTGCATAAAGTAACATTTCCTCTCCAGTTTAATGTGAACCAGGAAGGCATACCATCTGCTGCGGCATACTGTTGATTATCTTCTCCATCCGGGTTATAGTTTTTGATTTTTT
>JANLQE010000291.1:0-6079 GCA_031367625.1 Bacteroidota bacterium | reverse complement strand
GGTGCCAACAAAAAATTAAGCGAAGTAGTAGTTACTTCCAGGCAGCGTTCTACTTACCTCTCTGCATTAAATCCTATCCGTACACAAATAATGACGGAGAAGGAATTGTTTAAAGCAGCCTGTTGCAATCTGAGTGAAAGTTTTGAAACAAACCCTTCCGTAGATGTATCGTACAATGATGCTGTAACCGGTTCAAAACAAATTCAGCTATTGGGCCTCAGCGGAAATTATACACAGCTAACGGTTGAAAATCTTCCCGGTCCGAGAGGGATTGCCACGCCGTTAGGCTTAAATTCTGTAGCAGGACCGTGGGTTGAATCTATTCAACTTACCAAGGGAATAGGCTCTGTTGCCAATGGATACGAAAGTATTGCCGGGCAAATAAATATAGAATTGAAAAAGCCTGAAAACAGTGAAAAATTATTTGCCAATGCATACATAAATGATTTTGGTAAAACCGATGTAAATTTAAACTTAGCAAAGAAAATTGGTAATAAATGGGCAACAGGTTTGCTATTGCATGATGATTTTTTAACCAATAAATATGTTGACTTTAATAAAGATGGCTTTAGAGATTTACCAACCGGCAATCAGTTTAGTTTAATAAACCGCTGGAAATACGATGATGGTAAAGGCTTCTTAACTCAATTCGGAATCAAGGTTTTGAACGACAGGAGAACGGGTGGAGAAACAGCTTTTAATGCAGCCAGTGATAAGAACACAACCAATCATTACGGCCTGGGAATTAACACAGACCGCTATGAAGCATTTGCTAAAATCGGTTATGTGTTTCCGGAAAAAAAATATAAGAGTATCGGCTTACAATTATCTGCCATTAACCATACACAAAATTCTTATTTTGGTTTAACAGGCTATGATGCGAAGCAACAGAATTTTTACAGCAACTTAATTTATCAATCTATCATAAATAATACGAATCATAAATTCCGTACAGGACTTAGTTTTTTGTATGATAAATACAATGAAGATTTTAAATTTAATAATTACAAACGAACCGAAACAGTACCCGGCGCTTTCTTTGAATACACTTACACGCATACGGATAAGTTTAATGTAGTGGCAGGTTTGCGTGCAGATCATAACAGCCTCTTTGGTTTTTTTATAACCCCACGATTACATGTAAGATACGAACCGGTGAAAGGAACAACCTTTCGCCTGAGTGCCGGGCGTGGACAACGCACCGCTAATATTTTTGCAGAAAATACGAGCGTGTTTGTTAGCTCCAGGCAAGTGAATATTATTGATGCAGCGCCTGGCAAAGCTTATGGTTTAAATGCTGAAGTGGCCTGGAACAAGGGCATCAGTATTGACCAGAAATTTAAACTTTTTCATCGTGATGGTTCTTTGAGTTTTGATTATTTCAGGAATGATTTTACCAACCAGGTGGTGGTAGATTTAGAGAATGCAAGAGAAGTGAAGTTTTACAACCTGCAGGGAAAATCGTACTCCAACAGTTTTCAGGCAGAGTTTAATTTTGAACCAATAAAGAAACTTGATGTACGCCTGGCCTATCGCTATTTTGATGTAAAAACAACTTATAGCGGCACGCTGCTGCAACGCCCGTTAATTGCAAACAACCGTGCTTTTGCCAACCTTGCTTATGCAACTAATGGCTGGAAATTTGACTACACCATAAGTTACAATGGCAAAAAAAGAATACCCAACACACAGTATAACCCGGCACAATATCAGCGGCCAGATTATTCGCCAAACTTTATTTTGATGAATGCGCAAATAAGTAAAACGGTAGGAAAAAAACATCCGGTGGATTTTTATATCGGTGGTGAAAACCTGGGAAATTATTTTCAGGATAATGTGATTGTTGCTGCCGCCCAGCCTTTCAGCCCTTACTTTGATGCATCGTTGGTTTGGGGCCCGGTTACCGGCAGAATGTTTTATGCAGGATGGAGATTGAAATTGAAATAGTGTTAACCAAAATCATATAAATACTTTCCACAATTGTGTAACATGCTGGGCATGGTATAATGGTAACTTTGAAAAAAAATTATGATGACTCATTTTTATAAAGTTTCCGGAATGACCTGCACCAGTTGCCAGGCAAAAGTACAAGACCTGTTATCAAAAGTTAGTGGAGTAAAAAATGTAGCTGTTGATCTGGCAAAAGGCGAAGCAACAATTGCTATGGATAAACATATTGCTACGGCTGATTTAAAAACAGCCTTGATGGATTATCCAAAATATCAATTATCAGAACCCAATCATCATTCGCCTTCTGCACAGGAAAAGGAGCCGGGGGATGCGGCCTCGTGGATTAAAACATATAAACCACTACTGATAATTTTTGGATACATATCAGGTGTCACATTATTGATTGAATTTATGAACAATGGTTTTGTATGGATGCGTTGGATGAATCATTTTATGGCGGGTTTCTTTTTAGTATTTTCTTTTTTTAAATTACTAAACCTAAAGGGATTTGCTGAAAGCTATGCCATGTATGATATTGTTGCCAAAAAATGGGACGGCTGGGGCTATATGTATCCTTTTGCCGAACTGGCTTTGGGTATCGCCTATCTTACCGGCTTTAATCCGGTTGTTACAAATGCGGTTACCTTTGTGGTGATGAGTGTGAGTATCATTGGGGTATTGCAAAGTGTGTTGAATAAACGAAAAATTAAATGCGCCTGCCTGGGTGATGTTTTTAATTTACCCATGAGTACCATTACCATTATTGAAGATGCAATGATGATTGGGATGAGCGCAGTAATGCTTTTAAAAATGTTATAAAATGATTACAATAAAATCAATAGGGCAATTTTTTTGGAAGATGTTTAAAGCTATTTTTGTACGCAAAAAAGATTGTTGCAAATGACAGTACAGTTACTATCAATAATTACCTGCCCCGTTTGCGCACATCAGCAAGAAGAAACTATGCCAACCGATGCCTGCCAGTTCTTTTACGAATGTAAAAGTTGTCATACAAGGTTGCGGCCAAAAGAAGGGGACTGTTGTGTGTTTTGCAGTTACGGTAATGTTCCATGTCCGCCAATTCAGCAAAATAAAGCTTGCTGTAAATAATTTATTTTGATGTTTTAAATTATATCATTTACCGGCATTCTATCCCAAATCATCCGGCAGTAAAAATAAAAAGGGCAGGAAATTTCCTGCCTCTTTTCGTTTAAAATTTTGCACCCACCGATACAAAAAATGTTCTTCCATCACCAGGTAAAACGCCCGGCCCGGGATAGCCACCGGCACGTCGGGTAAAATAACGTTCATTAAATAAATTGTTTATTCCTGCTTTTACATTAAGTGTTTTTGAAAATTTATAAGACACAGTTAAATCCGTAACAGTATAAGAAGGAATCAATCCATTTTGTCCATTTGCGGTTGGTGAAATGGTATTGTTAGCATCACTAAATGTTTCATCTACATAATTAAACTGTGCTGTTATTAAAGCGTCTTTATAGCCTCCGGTAATGCCGGTCCGCAGAATATTTTTGGGTGCACTCTCTACATTTTTTCCTTTGGTAGCAGCATCTTTATGGTTGGTGCTATATGTTGCATCTGTATAACTGTACGATGCAAACAAAAGGATATCTGTATCTTTATTTTTTGTAAATGCCTTTACCGGATTAAACTCTACAAAACCTTCAAAACCCTTGCTGATACTATTTCCTACATTAGTAATCAAACGGTACGCAGCACCCGTGGGCGTAATGGCGCCTACCCTGTTTTGATAAAGAAGATAATAAGTGCTTACATCAAACTGCAGAAAACTTTTTACTTTGCCCCTGTAACCCAAATCAAGATTATACCCTTTGGCATCTCTTAAATTCGGGTCAACCAAATCGGTGGTAGGTGGTGCCTGTAAATTTGCAAACTGAATGGGCCGGTACGCCTGCGAATAGTTTGCATAAAATTCTGTTCCTTTTGTAAGATGATATTCTGCGCCTATCCCTGCCAGTAAAAAACTCCGGCTGCGTTTTATGTTTTGCAATTGTATTTCGGCTCCGCCGGAAGTAAAACCATTACGCCCAGAAGCGGCGCCTTCTAACCACTCATACCTTAACCCTGGTATCAATAGTAATTTTTTATTTATGCGAAAAATATTTTCTGCAAATGCCGCTGCATTCTTTGAGCCAAATTTAATATCACGGTTGTAAACGCCAATAATGCTCATATCATAATTTGTTCCTGCCGTTCCTTTTCCATCTGCTTCTCTGTAAGTAGTGCCTTTGTATAAACGGATGCCGCCGGAAAGGGTGTTTTTCATTTTGCCCATTGTATAATCAGTTATAATGCGGCTTTCAAGCCCATAGTTCCTGTACTTATCTACATTTAAAACCCTGTTGTTATAATTAAGTGTAGTGGCATTAATGCTGTCTTTTACAGTGATAGAGGAAGTGAACCCAACACTGTTTCTGTCTCCAATGGTAGCAAATAATTTTGTGTTCCAGCGGGTATTTTCATTTATTTTATAATTGGCAATCAAAGCAGGTGTGGTCCATAAAATATCAAACCAATTGCGGCTGCGTAAGCTTTGCTGCGCATCCTGTATAAACTGGGCATCAGTAAGTCCGCCTGTCTGCTGGCTGCGGGTATGGGATCGCATCAGCTCGGCAGTTAATGAAAACTTAGCAGTAAAATTATAAGTAACTGTTGCAAAACCTGCATTGGTATAATAGCGGCTGTTTGCCCGCCAACCGTCACCATTCCGGTGGTCAAAAAAAGCATAGTAATGTATTTTATTTTTTTTTCCGCCAATGGCATTATAAGAATTAAATAAAGCATTGCTGCCTGCTGTTTGTTGAGTTTCAAATTCAAATGGTTTTTTTATCTCACTGCCATTTCTTAAAATATAATTTACCATGCCGCCAAATTGTGGGCCGTATTGCAATGAGCCTTGCCCACGAATAATTTCAATTCTTTGTACACCTTGTAATTGTGGATTGTAATAAGCTTCAGGATATCCAAATGGATCTGCGGCAATATCGTACCCATTCTGCCGCACATTAAATTCCCAGCTACGGTTGGGGCTAAGGCCCCTGGCTGCAATACCAATCTGAATGCCGCTTGGGTCGCTCTCCCAAATATGAATACCCGGCACTTTTGCCAGCACCTGGCGCATGGTATTGGTAACCACATTTCCCTGAACATTATCTAATACAATCAGTGAATTTTTCTTTCCGGCATAAATAGAAGTACCTACAATTTCCGGCATTTGCTGTATATCGCTTTTGCTGTTTCGCCCCACCACAGTTACATCGGGAAGATATTTTGGATTGATTTCGGTTGTATCCCTACCGGTTGCTTTTTCTACTATCTGAGCATTCAGACTATTCATTATTAATCCAGTTATTATGGCAAGCTGTATTATTTTCTTCATCAATCTAATTTAGACTGCAAAACTGTGTGAGAAATTTTGACCAGCAAGACACAATTGGGAAAATGGTTTATGTATTTGGGAAATTGATGCCTGCTTAGCAGGAAATCATCACAATTATGTAAATTCTTTCCATAATTATATAACGGCTAAACTTTCCTTGCTGATACCTTTGCGGCATGGTAATTGGACTTTTTAAAATAATTGCCCTAATTTTAGGGCATATTTAAATGAACAGAAATACATCCATACAATTAAAAGCAGCCTTCTTATTAACCGTATTTGCATTGAATACTGTAGTAGGTTTTGCCTGTGCTATGGGTGTAGGTATGGGTTTTAATACTACTCATCATCATGATGAGGAAACTACAGTAACCCCGGCTCATGTTCATGCCGATGGAAAAAAACATCATCATAAGGTTGCTGATAAATTACCTCAGCATGACAAAAAAGCTGCTAAAGAAAAAGGCTGCTGTAATGATGAAGCTATTAAGTTTCAAAATTTAGAAAAAAATATTTATCAGCAGGCAAAATTTATTTTTGATGCGCCTGTTTTTGTAGCTATCCTCTGTAGTTTTTTAGGGGTTGATTTTTTTAATGTTTCCAAAGTTTCTCTACAAAAAGACAGGGCAAGATTTTTTCATCCTCCTCCCCCTGATATTCTGATAGCCATTCAGCAATTCCGGATTTGATTATTGTAACAGTGTTTGA
>JANLQE010000274.1:0-12084 GCA_031367625.1 Bacteroidota bacterium | reverse complement strand
TCAAACATATACCTCGCCAGTGACCTTGCAAGCTCTGTTTTGCCAACACCTGTTGGTCCAAGAAATATAAATGTACCGATTGGTTTTTTAGGGTCTTTTAAACCTACCCTGTTACGTTGTATAGCTTTTACCACTTTCGATATCCCTTCTTCCTGCCCTACTACAGCACCTTTCAGGTCTTCACCCATGCGGCGGAGTTTTTCAGTTTCTGCCTGCACCATTCTTTTTACGGGTATACCGGTCATCATGCTGATTACTTCTGCTATATCTTCTTCTTCTATAGGAAAACGTTTGTGTTTGCTTTCTTCTTCCCAGTCATTTTTTGCTTTTTCCAATTCTTCCTGCAGCCTTTTTTCTGTATCTCTTAAAGAAGCAGCTTCTTCAAACTTCTGGCTTTTTACCACCTTATTTTTTTCAAGCTTTATATCTTCAATCTTTTTTTCAAGTTCAATAATTGTTTCCGGAACATTAATATTTTTTATATGCTTCCTTGCTCCCACTTCATCCAATACATCAATAGCTTTATCGGGCAGCAAACGGTCTGTCATATAGCGGTCGCTTAATTTTAAGCAGGCTTCAATTGCTTCCGGGCTATAGGTTACATTATGATAATCTTCGTACTTGCTTTTAATATTGGTAAGAATTTCTATGGCTTCTTCTACCGATGGCTGCTCTATCAATACTTTTTGAAAACGCCTGTCTAATGCCCCGTCTTTTTCTATATGCATACGGTATTCATCAAGCGTAGATGCGCCTATACATTGCAATTCGCCACGGGCCAATGCGGGTTTAAAAATATTGGAAGCATCTAAAGAACCACTTGCGCCACCGGCCCCAACAATGGTATGTATTTCATCAATAAATAAAATTACATCCCTGTTTTTTTCCAGTTCATTCATTATGGCTTTCATCCTTTCTTCAAACTGGCCACGGTATTTTGTGCCTGCCACCAATGCAGCAAGATCAAGGCTTACCACTCTTTTATCAAACAATACCCGTGAAACTTTTCTTTGTACAATCCTTAATGCAAGCCCTTCTACAATGGCTGTTTTACCAACACCCGGTTCACCAATTAAAATAGGGTTATTTTTTTTGCGGCGGGATAAAATCTGGGATACTCTTTCTATTTCGTTTTCCCGTCCTACAATCGGATCCAGAGATCCGTTTTCGGCAAGCCGGGTAATGTCCCGTCCAAAATTATCCAATACCGGTGTTTTTGTTTTTGGCTGATTAGCAGCTCCTGCTTTTTGAGAACGTTGCTGTCCGTATTGTTTTTTCTCCTCATCAAAATCATCTTCTTCATTAAACTCTGCCTGTGGCGGGGTACTGGTTACAAACCCTAACTCAGTTTTAAAAACATCGTAGTCCACATCAAACTGATTTAAAATTTGCGTGGCAATATTTTCTTTATTTTTTAAAATGGAAAGCATCAGGTGTTCACTTTCTACAAAAGCACTTTTTAAAGATTTTGCTTCCAGCACAGTGATCCTTATTACTTTTTCTGCCTGCTTGGTAAGCGGAAGGGAATTGATATTGGCAATATTTTTCCCTGTTTTATCTTTTACTGCCATCTCTATTTCTTTACGCAATTCGTACAGGTCAATATTTAAAGATTTTAAGATTTTTATGGCGGTATTTTCCCCGTCTCTTATTAATCCTAACACCAGATGTTCAGTTCCGATAAAATCGTTACCGAGCCTTAGCGCTTCTTCCCTGCTGTAGGAAATTATTTCTTTTACCTGGGTGGAGAAATTATTATCCATTCTGATAGTTTTTAATTAATACAATAATAACGAATATTTTGTGCGATAAGTTGTAAATAAACTGCAAATGTTGATATGTTGAAAAGTTGAATTTTTAAAGAACCCTGAGTTGAACAAGCTTAAAAGATTTATTTAACTGAAACAAAAAATAAATATTTTTAAAACAACTACCTAAAAAATGTACACATTCAAAATTTACTTTATTTTACATCCATCCCATCAAAGTCACAACAATGAATGTCAAAATAGATACCAAAGAAAAATTTACGGTTATAAGACCGGAAGATGCAGTTATTTCTGCTAATATGACAGTAGAAATGGGAAATCTGTTGCTTTCTTATCTTAATAAAGACGTTCCCCATATAATTTTAAATTTAGCAGAAGTGACAGGTTTAGAAGAAGAAGTTGGGGAAAAAATTGCTGCTGTTCAACAAGATTTTTATGAAAAAAACTGTTCCTTCATTGTGTGTGAAATGCAAACTGAAGTAGAGGCTGTTTTTGATAAAGCCTCTTTACTGGAAATAATGAATGTGACCCCCACCGAAAGCGAAGCCTGGGATATTGTGCAAATGGAAGAAATTGAAAGGGAGTTGCTGGGCGATTTTGAAGAAGAGGATTAAAAAATTTAAAAGCAGCATTAACTATAACCCATTGGTCATTTAACCATTAACCCTAAAACTATTTAATTTGCTTGCGCTTACAATACTTGGAAATAACTCTGCTATTCCTGCTTATGGCAGAAACCCAACCGCACAGGTTTTACAAACAAACGAAACCGCATACCTTATAGATTGTGGCGAAGGCACACAGCAACAGATGACCAAATACAAAATAAAACGCAGTAAAATAAACCATATATTTATTTCTCACCTGCATGGCGACCATTATTTTGGGTTGATAGGCTTACTTACGAGTATGGGTTTACTGGGCCGGGTAACCGATTTACATTTATATGCTCCGCCGCCATTGCAAAATATTATACAATTACAATTAGATGCTGCAGCTACCAAACTTCCCTACACTTTATATTTTCATCCCCTTGAGCAGGAAGGATCCGTTGCAAACGATAAAAGAGTTTGGGTAGAATGTTTTAGGGTGCAGCACCGTATAGATTGCTGGGGCTTTTTATTCAGAGAAAAAAAGAACCCGAGAAGCATTGACCCCGAGAAAGTAAAAGCCTTTGAAATACCTGCTGCTTATTATGAAGAATTACAAAAAGGGAAAGATTATACAACTAAAAAAGGAACTGTCATTGCAAATGAAGAGCTAACCGTAGCAGCGCCTGCGGCTAAAAGTTATGCCTTTTGTGCTGATACTGTTTATGATGAAACCCTGGCAGAAAAAGTAAAAGGAGTTGATCTGTTATATCATGAAACTACTTATTTAAAAGACCTGCACGAAAGAGCCGCAGCACGCTTTCACTCCACTACCGAACAGGCTGCGGCAATAGCCGGCAAAGCAGGAGTAAAAAAATTATTGATAGGTCATTTTTCTTCTAAATACGAATTGCTGGATGAATTTCTTGCAGAAGCAAAAGCCGTTTTTGAAAACACCCAACTGGCTATTGAAGGAAGTTGTTTTATTATTTAATGGTAATGTATTTAATCAGTCATTCTGTTTAATTATATAATTAGTCCAGTCAGCCATTATCCATCTATAAAACTCCGGGAACCATTTTCTCCAGGCCAGTTCATTGTGGCTGCCGTAAGGATCAATGGCAGCGTAAATAATGGTGCCGGAATTAGCCCCCAATTTATCCATAACATTCCTCATATCGGCTTCATACTGCTGCCCTTCCAACTGCCCTATATAAAAAAATAATTTTCCATTTAATTTACTGCCTGCAGAATCTGTGAGTGAGGAAATTTGAGGCGCTATCCAAAAAGAAGGGGAAAAAATACCGGCTTTACCAAATACACCGGGGTATGCAAGTGCTGCATAATAAGAAATTAAACCGCCCATAGAGCTGCCTGCAATAACCGTATTCTCTTTACCTGGCAAGGTTCTGTACTTACTGTCAATAAAGGGTTTCAGCGTTTTTACTAAAAAATCAACATATTCTTTTCCTTCTCCTTTTCCAAATTTTTCATTGTCGTATGGGTTGTACTCATTTAATCTTTTGGTACCATTATCAATCCCTATTACAATGCAGGCATTTTTATTTTTTTTCTGCGTACTATCCAGCCATTCATCAATACCCCACTCTCCATACCCTGCTGTAAATTCGTCAAATATATTTTGCCCATCCTGCATATAAAGCACGGGGTAATGTTTTGTTGATTTTGCATAATCATTGGGAAGATAAATCCATATTCGTCTTTTCCTTTTTAACTGGGACAAATAAAAAGCAGTATCAATAATAGAAACATGAGAAGATGCGGTATGCTTTTTTGCGACAGGTGCAAAATCATCTTTCCAGGCAGCAATACTATAATTTAAAATTGTATCCGTTGTTAACTTAATGATATGATTTTGTATATCTCCTCCATTTGCAGCGGCTTCTGCTTTATCCCAACTTCCTCTTGTAAATTTAAATTCAACCACATCATCTTTCACATTATTTAAGTAGATATTCCAACTGCTGTCTGCAGCCGAAAAGAGGAGATTGGTTTTAGCAGGATCCCAACTATTAAAATTACCGGCTACAAAAATACTATCCAGTAAATGAGTGGGAGTTAATGATTTTACTTTTAAATGAATATTGTGCTGTGCCATGGCAGATACGCCAATAAAAAGAGACAGTGCTGCAACAACTGCAAGTTTATTCAGAATGATTTTCAATTAAACATTTTATGACTGCTGAAACTTATTTGTGTAAATATAATTTTACTTTTTTATGAAGTTCGCCACTAAGAGGAACCACCGGAAGCCGCACCGTATTTTGCATAATATCAAGCTCATATAAAAATGCCTTAACCCCTGCAGGGTTATTTTCTGAAAACATTAAATGATAAGCATCAATCAGGGAATCGTTTATTTTTTTTGCTGTTGTAAAATCATTTTTTAAACATGCTCTCACCATGTCTGAAAATTCTTTTGGCAATGCGTTGGCGGCTACGCTTATCACCCCATCCATACCACATGCCAGTTGAGGCAAAGCCAAAGCATCATCTCCGCTTACCACTAAAAAATTCTCCGGCCTTTGTCTCAGTATTTCCATACACTGCATCATATCGCCGCTTGCTTCTTTTATACCGGCAATATTTTGCACTTCCCTGGCAAGCCTGATGGTAGTATCTGCTTCCATATTTTTTCCGGTACGGCCAGGTACATTGTACAAAATAACCGGCCTCGCAGCATGTTGTGCCACTAATTTATAATGCTGAAAAAGGCCTTCCTGGCTGGGTTTGTTATAATACGGAGTTGCGCTTAAAACAGCGGTTGCTTCATCTAACGGAAAGTATTTTAAATCTTCCAGCACTGCCTGTGTATCGTTACCACCTATACCAACTACTACGGGTACACGCTTTTTTACATGGCTGTAAGTAAATATTATTATTTCTTTCTTTTCTTCCCTGCTCAGTACGGGGGTTTCCCCTGTAGTACCCATCGTTACTATATATTCTACGCCATTCTCAATCATAAAATCAAGCAACCTGCCCAGGGCTTCAAAATCAATTTTATTATCCCTGGTAAAAGCTGTTACAGCAGCTACACCCGTACCACGCAGGATTTCTCTCAGGTTCATATCTATAAATTTTAAGTGAAGTTATAAAAAACAGGTGAAGCAAACAATTTGCCCGGGAAAGGCATTACTGCATCAATGACAAAGTGGATTCCTATTAATTATAAAAAAATGTCCTCCCCGGATTGCTCGGAAGGAGGACTGGTTTTTTCTTAAGAACTTAGAAAATTAACTGTTCAGTATTTTGGAGTAATTCAGGTATTTTTTGTCTTCGCTGTATATGAATAAACAGGAGCCATTTTTTATTTTTTCGATAATTGGTTTGTTCATATTCTGAGGTACTGCGGGGCATCCCCAGCTTCTGCCTAAATATCCTTTCGATCTTATAAAACCTTCGCTCACATAAGGGGCTCCGTGCATCACAATAGCTCTTTCATCTGCCTTATCATTAATACCGTTTTCCAAACCACTCAGGTGCATGGAGTAACCGTTTTTGCCAAAATAACTACCAGCAGTAAGATAAAAACCAAGGCTGCTTTCAAAACTTTCAGGCTGGTTAGAAAACCGGTTGGCAAACTCCTTACCAGAATTTTGACCATGAGCAACATAGGTATTAAATAATATGCTGCGGTGCTGCAGATCAATTATAAATAATCTTTTTTGTGATGAAGGCTTTGTAAAATCTACAATGGATAATATATTGTTATTGCAAATTTTTCCTTTTGCTTTAAGGTATTCAAACCCTTTAACTGCATTGTCAAAAGCCTTTTGCGACAAACCTTTTACATTCAGTTGTAAACTGTCATACATCAGATCCATAACAGACGCATTATTCAACGACATATTATTTACACTTTTATTGTCATCTGAAATATGGGAAATTATGAGCGCTTTTGATTTTGAAAAAGCAAAAGGCAGGTGCAGCATAAAGATAAGTACCGAAGAAAAGTAAATATATACTTTCCTCATTTTAAATTTTACCATAAGAAAAAATAGATTTTAAAAAGGGAGAACGAAACTTAATGTGTAGATGTTGTTCTTATAAGAGGAAAATTTGATAATATATTTTAATTACTATATACGGAAAGCAAACTTACCTGTTTTACACATTTTAAAAAAGCAATGCCTGTTAAGCATATTACAATATTCTTGAGTAATAATGTAAATACCTGGTATTAAATACCTTACTTCCCAATAAAAAAAGGCCGGCAAAGCCAGCCTTTAAAATTTAATTAAAAATATAGATTATAAATGTGCTAATATCTCTGCCACAGAAACCCTGTTTCTGTAATCTGCATCAAAATGACGAAATAAAATTTTACCTTCTTTACTGATTATATAAACAGCAGGCACTGGCAAATTAGCGCCATTGGCACCATTAGCTTCTGTAAAATCTATTCCATAATTCTTATACTTTGCAATAGTTTTTTCATCTACAGCAAAAGCCACATCGTAGCTTTTCATAATCTTTAATCCATCATCGTACAAAATGGGATAAGTAGCTTTTGTTTTTGTAATTGTTTTAGCAATATTTTCCGGCTTTTCAGGCGTTACGGTTATAAGGCTTGCACCCTTTGCCATAATCAAAGAAAGAGAGTCTTCAAGCTTTTTCAATTGCAGATTACAATACGGGCACCATTGCCCACGGTAAAAAACCAGCACCACGGCGCCTTTCTTTAATTGGTCTTTCAATTCAACCGTTTTACCATTTTGGTCTTTTGCTGTAAAGCCGGGCGCTTTGTCATTTAACTGCAATCCTTTTGGGCCATCCTGAGCCATCATGGTTACAGACTGAAAAGCTAACACAGCTAATAATAATATTTTTTTCATTTTATTTTTTTTTCAAAGTTAATTTTAAACCATATTCGCTTTGTCAGCAGCAAAACAAACTGCAAAGTTTTAACAAACCGTTATTTACTTTTCTAAGCATATTGCAATTAAAAAACTAACTTTCTTTATGTTTGAACTGGCATTTCCGCAATTTGAAAAAGAGCTGCTGAAAGAAATTGAGGAATTAAGTATTTTAAAGTTTTACAAGCCTGGCCAATCTTTGGTTAAAAAGGGTAAACCTTTAGGTGGGTCTCATACTATATTACATGGTCTTGTAAAAGTAATTGAAGAAAATAATAAGGGAAGCGAATTTATAATTACTTACCTTAAAGCAGGAGATAGTTTTGCCATTTCTGTTTCTGATGATAGTCCGGAAGCTAATAAAATATCTATTTTAAGCTTTACTGCTATTGAGCCAACCCATGCTATATTAATGTCTTACGCCAATAAAGATATGCTGGCCAAAAAATACGATCAGTGGTATAAGTATATTTTACAAACTGCTGTAAAGTATTATGGCTTTTATCTTAATTTAATTGATACTATTGCTTTTCAAAAAATGGATGGTAAGATTGAGTTTTTTCTTCAACGGCTTAGCAACATAAAAAAAACCAATGTTTTACAAATCAGCCATCAGGAAATTGCTGAGGGGCTTAATTCTTCAAGAGAAGTGGTATCAAGGCTGCTTAAAACAATGGAAGAAAAAGGAAAAATAAAAATGGGCCATAATACAATAAAAATTATCAGCCAGATGTGACTAAAGTCACATTTCTTTTCTTCTAATATTGTTTTCTTTGCGTAATCTTTATTTTTTAGAGAGCCTAACTAAATCTAACAATATCAAAAATGAAAAAGCTAAATCTACTATTTTGTATTATCCTGCTATGTTCCGCTTTTAAATCTACTGGCCAAACTTTTAATTTACATTGGGGTTCTACCAGTTGGGTAGGACCTACTTATTCTAAAACTGTAACCAATATCGGCGGTTCTGGTATTGATGCCAGTGTAGTTATTACCAACACAAGCCCTGCCGGTAATGTTAGTGCTGCGGGTGCAGCGGCAAATGACGCCTTTCAATTTAATTCTCCAATTGTAGGGGCTGCAAATAATGCCTGGTTTTTACCAGGAGCAACTGGGGGCAGCCCATTAGTTGAATATGTTGATTGGAATTTGCTTACCTCAACTGTTACTACTGTTATCACTTTTACAAGACCAGTTAGCAATGTATCATTTTATCTGGGAGATATGGACAGAACAAATCCATTGAGCTATGTGGACAGGTTTACTTTTACAGGTAAAAATGGTGTAGTTGCGGTACCCAACCCAATAGTTACCAAGTTTCAGGCAACTGCAACCGGCCCCGATACTGTTTTAATAAGCGGTAATTCTGCGTTTGGGAATCAAGCTCTTACTAATGGTAATGCGGCTACCAACAGCATAACAAGCCAGGGCGCAACTATATATGTACAGTTTGCTAATCCAGTAACGCAGGTTACTTTATTATGGGATCAGGGGCCAGGTGCCACTGGCAACCCCGCTGCACAAGCAGTTGCGATTGGCGATTTTGCATTTTCTAAAGTAATTCCTGAATTTCCGCCAACAGCAGATAATTATTTAAATGCACCAATGCCGCAAGGTAATGCCGCAACAGCAATACCTGCATTAATAGCATCAGATTTAGATGGTTCAATTGCCAGTTATAAAATTGTGACTATTCCTTTAGCTGCTGAAGGAGTTCTTAGCTTTTGCAGTAATGGTACTGAACCCTGCACGGGTATTGTAACATCAATTACAGCAAATACTATATTAACGCCCGCTCAAATGGCAACTTTAAAGTTTGACCCTTCACCTACTTTTACTGGCACAGCAAAATTTACATTTAATGCTACAGATAATGATGGCAATATTAGTAATACGGCAACTTATTCTTTGCCTGTAGTTGCACAACCGCCGGTGAGTAATAATATTATGGAAAACAGTATCCCCAATACCAACGGGCCTACTGCCATACAAGGTTTAAATTCTTCGGATGCTGACGGTACAATTGCTACTTATCAGGTTACCTCATTACCAACAATTTTACAAGGCATATTAAGTGTTCCCTGTCCACCCACATTAACAGGTGCAACCTGCACAGGTGGGTTTCAAAATTTAACGGCAGCAATACTTACAGGTTATCCCTCCGGTATGCCGCTAACTGCAACTCAAATAGCAGGCCTGAGGTTTGCCCCGGCTACAGGTTTTATTGGCAATGCAACATTTAATTATAATGCAGTTGATAACAGTGGCAATACAAGTAATACAGCCAATTATACTATACCTGTATCGGCTTTAGCTACTACTTCAAGGCCACCGCTGGCAGATAATATTACTGCTCAGCCACTAAATAATAGTTTAGCAAGCACAGCTATTCCGTCATTGCAGGCAAGTGATTTAGATGGAACAGTTGCCAGCTATACAATCAGCACAATTCCAACGCCAGCGCAAGGAATTTTATCTTGCTGTGGAGGAACACCGGTAACGGCAGGCCAGGTATTAACACCTGCACAGGCAGCAACTTTACAGTTTGATCCTGCGCCAGGATTTATTGGAACAGCCACATTTACTTATACCGCAAAAGATAATTCTGGTTTAACAGGCAATACAGCAACTTATAATTTACCTATTATTAATACGCCGCCTACAGCAGCCAATATAAATACATTTGTTCCTTTTAACGGAGCAGCAACATTGATTCCAAAATTAACGGGCAGTGATGCAGACGGTACAATTGCTAATTACACTGTTGTTACCATTCCAACACCGGCCCAGGGTGTATTGAGCTATTGCAGTAATGCTACCGAACCTTGTACAGGAACTGTAACTTCAATTACAGCAGGAACTATTTTAACTCCTGCACAGGCAGCTACTTTAAAATTTTTACCTGCCGTAGGATTTAGTGGCACAGCCCCATTCACCTATACCAGTACAGATAATAATGCTAATGTAAGTGCAGCGGCCAGTTATAATATTACTATGGCACCGCAGCCACCTGTAAGTAACGATATTACAAATGCAGTATTGGCTAATACGCTTGGCCCAACAGCAGTTAGTTCTTTAATTGGTACAGATGCAGATGGTACTATTGCAAGCTATACTTTATTAAGTGTGCCTGATGCTTCGCAAGGGGTATTAAGTATCCCTTGTCCGGCTACGCCAGCAGGAGCAATATGTGCAGGTGGTTTTGCAGATTTAACCGCTGCTGTTCTTGCTGCAAATCCCAGCGGTATTACACTAACAACTGCCCAGGCCGCAGCTTTACGTTTTGACCCAACCGCAGGTTTTACCGGTTTAGCTGCATTTAAATATGGTGCAGTAGATAACAGCGGCCTTATAAGTAATATTTCTATCTACACTTTACCAGTATCCGGAGCAGGTAATATTCCGCCTGTTGCAAAAAATATTTTGGCTACATCAATGCCAAATACAAATGCAGCTACTTCAATACCAACTTTAATTGGTACAGATGCTGATGGTACTATAGCAAGCTATACGTTAAGTTCTATTCCATCAGCTTCTCAGGGAATTTTATCTTGCTGTGGAGGAACACCTGTAACTGTAGGCCAGGTACTAACGCCTGCACAGGCAGCAACCTTGAAGTTTGCCCCAAACCCAAATTTTAGCGGTAACGCAGAGTTTGCTTATACTACAACAGACAACAGTGGCGCTACAAGTGCAGGAGTAGTTTATACCATTCCCGTTACAAGTTTAGCACCAGTTGCCAATGCAGTAACTGCGCCTCCAATGTCTCATAACAACGGGGCTACATTAATTCCGGGTCTTGTTGCCGCAGATGCGGATGGTACAATAGCAAACTATACTATTGAAAATATTCCACCCGTTTCTCAAGGCGTGTTGAGCTACTGCAGTAATGGTACAGAACCTTGTACAGGAACAGTGACCTCTATTACAGCAGGAACTGTTTTAACACCTGCTCAAATGGCCACTTTAAAATTTGCTCCGGCAGCGGGATATACAGGCAATGTAGTTTTTAATTATCACGCAACAGATAACAGCGGCATAATTAGTAATTCTGCTACTTATACTATCCCGGTGAGCGGTTTATTTCCTCTTTCAAATAATGTTTTAGCGCCTAAAATACTAAATAGTAATGGGCCTACTGCAATACCTGCATTAAGCAGCAGCGACGCTGATGGAACCATTAGCAAATATGTAATTAACAGCGTACCATCAGCATCACAGGGTGTATTAAGCATACCATGTGGCACTGTGCCTAACCCAACTCCTCCGGGTGCAAGCTGCGCCGGCGGTTTTGCCAATTTAACCGCAGCGGTATTGGCGGCTAATCCTGGAGGTATTGTACTAACACCAACGCAAATAGCCGGTATGCGTTTTGCCCCTAACCCGGGTTTTATTGGCAATGCTGTTTTTAATTATGCAGCTTATGACAATAATGGCAATTTAAGTAACACAGCCGCTTACACCATTCCAACGGGTACTGCTGCTGCTCTTCCTCTTTCACTTATTAGTTTTTCCGGAGAAAGAACGGGTGATAATATTTTACTGAAATGGAAAACAGAAAATGAAATTAATGTAACCCATTTTGAAATTGAATACAGTACAGATGGTATTAATTTTAGCAATGCCGGTGTAGTAAAAGCTAACAATCTTGCTGTAAATTTTTACCAGTTTACTTTAACCAGCTACACACAGCCTTTGTATTATTTTCGCTTAAAATCTGTTGATGCAGATGGAAGGTTTAAGTACAGTGGGGTTGTTGTTATAAGAATGAATAGTAATCTTACAAAAGCTGTTTTTGTAACACCTAATTTGGTTACAGATAATATTCAGATAAGGATAAGTTCG
>JANLQE010000262.1:0-6453 GCA_031367625.1 Bacteroidota bacterium | reverse complement strand
GAGTTCCATCTACTGGTATCGAATACATTCCTTATCCTTCGGCACGTACAATTACTTTTGGAATAAATGTTGGTTTCTAAATAATATAACTTTTAAAATATCATTCTATGATACGTAAATTATTAATTACAATGCTTGTTTTCTCACTTATTTCAGTGGGTTGTACCAAGCTAAAAGAAAATCTTAATGGACAATTAACAGATGCACAAATAGGAGGATCTGGTGGATCTGCAAATACAGCAGCCCTTTTAAATGGTATTTATGATAATATCAGGGGAACTTTCCAGGATCAGGCTGGTGTATATGCTCTTTGGGAAATGACTACCGACGAATTAATTGGACCTACAAGGGGTGGCGACTGGGATGATAACGGTGCCTGGAGGGTTTTACATTCTCATAATTTTGATGCAGATCATATCCGTGTAAGAGAAGTATTTGCATCCTTGGGAGGTGTAATGTACAGTGCTACTGACTTATTACGGTTCAGCCCAACAGCACAACAAAAGGCAGAAGCCAGGATGTTAAGAGCCTTTGCTGAATTTATGATGCTTGATGGATGGGGCCAGGTTCCTTACAGAGAGCCAGGAGAAAGTGTTCTTCAGCCTCCAAAAGTGAGAAAAGGAGTTGCGGAATTGGATTATATCATTGCCGAGCTAAATGCTGCTCTTCCTGATTTGCCAGCAGGGCCGGTTATAAGGGCCAATAAAAATGCTGCAAGGGTTTTATTAATGAAATGCTATCTGAATAAAGGCGCATTTGCAAACAGGGTGGCTCCTACCTTTGCTGCGGCAGATATGTCACAGGTAATTACTTTGGCAGATCAGGTGATAAGTTCAGGTTCTTATACATTAAGCCCTGTTTATTTTAACAGCTTTGCTCCAAACAATGCATCAATAGGTACCGAAAATATCTGGACACAGGAAAATGTCGGCGGCACGTCTTCCGCAAACATCAGATCCAGGTGGCACTCTACCATGCACTACAAACAGAATCCTTCAGGCTGGAATGGCTTTACAACTTTGTCTGACTTTTACAATAAATTTGAAGCTTCCGATAAAAGAAGAGGTATTAATTATCCATACACATCACCAGGAGCACCACCAAATCCAGGCAACCGTATAAATGTAGGTCTCTTAAAAGGACAGCAGTATGATCTTAAAGTAGATACTCCTTTAACTGATAGAACTCCTGCAAACCGGCCACTTATTTTTACTGATGACATTAAGATTGTTGGCAGGGAAGCTAATTTAGAAGTTACAGGCATAAGGGCTTACAAATATCCTATTGATTACCAATTTGATGATAATGGTAATGTTGATAATGATTATGTTTATTTCAGGCTGGCAGATGTTATACTGATGAAAGCAGAAGCTATATTGAGAGGCGGAACAGGAGCCACTAATGCCGGAGGGTATGGTACAAGTGCCCTTGATTTGGTGAACGCATTAAGAACCCATGTATCAAGAGCAGCAACCCCTTTTACTGCTGTTACACTTGATCAATTGATTGATGAAAGAGGCAGGGAACTTTATCTTGAAAGCTGGAGAAGAGAAGATCTTATCCGCTTCGGTAAGTTTCTGGCTCCATGGCAGGAAAAACCAACAGACGATCCTAAATATCTGTTATTCCCTATTCCTAACGGTCAATTGGCAGCCAATCCTAATTTAACGCAAAATCCCGGTTACTAATATTTAAAAAAATATAAATAATAAAAGGCCATTAAAACAATGGCCTTTTATTATTGTATAAAGATGTTAAGAATAGTATTTTTTTATTTAGTTAATTGAAGAAGACATAAATTTACCATGCATTTTACAGGATTGTTTTCCTGCATTAATGCCTGACAAACTGCGTGGCTTATGAAATATCCTTTATTTTTTTTTTACTTTATTCTCATTTGTATTTCCTGTACACATAAAACAACTCCTCCTCTTTTTCAATTGGTAGAAAACAGCGGGATTAAGTTTGAAAATAAAGTGATAGATGGAGAACTAGAAAATAGTTTTCTTTTCCGCAATTTTTACAATGGCGGCGGCGTAGCTATCGGGGATATAAATAATGATGGTCTGCCGGATGTTTTGCTCACCTCTAACATGGGCGATAATAAACTCTACCTAAATAAAGGCAATTTTAAATTTGAAGACATTTCCGCTAAATCCGGAATGAAACAGGATAGCATGTGGAGTACCGGAGTAGTATTTGTAGACATCAATAATGACGGCTGGTTAGATATTTATGTTTGTAACTCAGGCCACATGACCAATGGAAACAGAAAAAATAAATTATACATTAATAACCATGATCTCAGTTTTACAGAATCTGCTGCAAAATATGGGTTAGATATTTCAGCATATACAACACAGGTTTCTTTTTTTGATTATGACATGGATGGCGATCTTGATTGCTTTATGATAAACAATAGCCCCATGCCGGTTAATACCCTTAATAACTCTAACAGGCGGGACTTGCCAGATGCTCAATGGACTGTGCCCAATTTTTTAAAAGGTGGCGGTGATCATTTATATAGAAATGACAATGGGCATTTTACTGAGGTAACCCAGCAGGCAGGCATACATGGAAGCCTTATCAGCTTTGGATTAGGTGCATCTGTAAGTGATGTAAATGGGGATGGGTATCCGGATATTTATGTGGCTAATGATTCTTATGAAAGGGATTATTTGTACATCAATCAAAAAAACGGCACTTTTAAAGACGAGCTGGAAAAATCTATGGGGCATACCAGTTTTTCTTCGATGGGTGCAGATATTGCTGATATTAATAATGACGGCCACCCGGATATTTTTACTACAGATATGTTGCCGGGAGATGATTACAGGTTAAAGACGCTCGGCGCATTTGACAATGTTGATCTGTACCGCAGTAAATTGAAATCCGGTTTTTATCATCAGTATATGAAGAATTGTCTGCAGCTAAATAATGGCAACGGCACTTATTCTGATATTGGAAATTACAGCGGCGTCTCTGCTACAGACTGGAGTTGGGGTGCATTGTTTTTTGATGCAGATAATGATGGCTACAATGATATTTATGTTTGCAACGGCGTAAACCGGGATGTAACTAACCTGGATTTCATGGATTTTTTTGCTAATGAAGTAACGCAGAAAATGGTGCTGACGGGAAAAAAAGAAAGTGTAGATGAAGTGTTGAAAAATATCCCCGTAAACCCCATGGTAAATAAAGCATTTAGAAACTTAGGAAATTTACAATTTGCAGATGCTGGTATATCATGGGGATTTACACAACCCTCTTTTAGTAACGGCGCAGCTTATGGTGACCTGGATAATGATGGCGACCTTGACTTAATTGTGAATAATGAAAATGGCCCCGCATTCATTTATAAAAATAATTCACGGGAAATAAATAAAAATAATTTCATAGGTATTTTTCTCAAGGGCAATGCAAAAAATACTTTTGCCATCGGAAGTAAAATAAAAGTATATGAAGGGGACCAGATTTTATACAGAGAAATAATGCCAAGCCGTGGCTTTCAATCATCAGTAGATTATAAACAGATTATCGGGCTGGGCAAAAGAACGGCAATAGATTCAATGATTATTGTATGGCCAAACAACTCCACTTCTGTTTTTTATCATCCTCCCATTGATACCGTATTGGTAATTCAGCAACCGAATAATCTTAAACCAGTACCCGTTACCACATTACCTTCTTTTTCTTCTACAATTTTTACTCCGGTAAAAAGTAATTTTGATAAACACATTGAATATGATAATGTTGATTTTTATTATGAAAGAAATATTCCTGAAATGCTTTCAAGAGAAGGCCCAAAAACTGCCATTGGAGATGTGAATGGAGATGGACTGGAAGATATTTATATCGGCGGTACACAGGGTCATCCGGGGCAGATATATTTGCAAACCGCAGCAGGAGAATTTATAAAAAAGAAAGAGCCTGGGTTTGATCAGTTTTTAAATTTTGAGGACGGAGCAGTTTTATTTTTTGATGCCGATCATGATGGCGATCTTGATTTATTCGTTGGGGCAGGTGGAAACAATAATCCCCCTAACAGCCGGGAATTACAGCACCGTTTATTTAAAAATGATGGTAAAGGAAACTTTACTATTGATGCAGCAGCTTTTCCCCTCAACAATATGAATATAGGAATTGCTGTTGCTTATGATTTTAATCACGATGGATATCCTGATCTTTTTGTAGGTGGCAGAAGTGTTCCAAGAGAATATGGCTCTTCTCCATCAAGTTACCTGTACCTGAATGATGGCAATGGACATTTTAAAGATATTGCTGCTGCAAAAAATCCTGACATTGCCCAGCTTGGTATGATAACAGGAGCCGTATGGGCAGATGTTACAGGCGATTCATCAAAAGAACTTATTATTACCGGCGAATGGATGGCGACGCATATTTATTCTTTTAACGGCGATCATTTTGTAGAAGTAAAATCAAACCTGAATAATTTATTTGGATGGTGGCAAACAGTTACCGCTGCAGATATCAATGGCGATGGTAAGGAAGATTTAATTCTGGGAAATATTGGTGAAAACTTTTACCTGCATCCCGATTCAGCACATCCGGTAAAATTATGGATCAACGATTTTAATCAGAACAGTACTTTAGACAAAGTACTCACTTATACCATTGATGGAAAAGACAAGCCGGTGTTTTTAAAAAGGGAAATGGTGGATCAGTTTCCCGGATTAAAAAAAGAAAATTTAAAACATAAGGATTACGCCGGTAAAACCATACAGGAACTTTTTAAAAAAGAACTGATACAAAATGCTGTAGTAAAAAAATTCAATTACTGCAGTTCTATAATTGCAGTAAATAATGGTAATGGAAATTTCACCATACAAAAGTTACCGGTACAACTGCAGCTATCCAGCGTAAATGCGGTGTATGCTGCGGATATTAATAATGACAACAGGGCTGATCTGATACTGGGCGGCAATAACTTTAATTTTCCGCCACAGTTTGGCAGGTTAGATGCAAGTTATGGGGATGTGCTTATCAATAAAGGCAATTCAAAATTTCAATGGGTACCGCCTGCAGCATCCGGCATAAATCTCACCGGAGAAATAAAGGATATCAAGTTTATCAATGGCAGAGATAAGCGTTTTTTACTTATTGTGCAAAACGATCTGGTCCCGGTTTTATATCAATTAAAAAAATAATTTCCCATAACAAGGGCAGTATGTATTATTTATCAAAAGCACTAACAGAAAATACTTATTATACATCTAAAAATAAATCAATAATTATTTTTTTTCTTTTAGTATGCGTTGTATCAATACTTTTTTTTACGTCCTGTAAAAATAAACCACTCCCCGAAAATACTTTGTTTAAGTTAGTTGACAGCAGCGGAATAAATTTTGAAAATAAAGTTGCAGACAGCAAACAGGACAATAGTTTTTTGTATCGTAATTTTTACAACGGTGGCGGCGTTGCCATCGGGGATATTAATAATGATGGAAAGGCAGATGTTTTTTTAACATCAAACACGGGAGAAAATAAATTGTATTTAAATAAAGGTGACTGGAAATTTGACGACATATCTAAGCAGGCAGGATTAAAGCAGGACAGCATGTGGAGCACCGGAGTAGTAATGGCAGATGTAAATGGTGATGGATGGCTTGATATTTATGTATGTAATTCCGGGCATATCAATGATGGCAACCGGAAAAATAAATTATACATTAATAATCATCTTTCTCCCTCTCCTTCTGGAGAGGGCCGGGGTGAGGTCACTTTTACAGAATCTGCAGCTAAATATGGCTTAGATATTTCGGGCTATTGCACTCAGGCATCTTTTTTTGATTATGATATGGATGGCGACCTGGATTGTATCATCATCAATAACAGCCCAATACCTTTTGGATCTCTTAATTATGCCGGCATGAGAGATGCAGATATTTCAAAATGGAACGTACCGGATAATTTAAAAGGCGGTGGCAATCATTTGTACCGCAATGATAACGGACACTTTACAGAAGTAACTAAAGAAGCAGGCTTGCATACCGGATTGCTGAGCTTTGGTTTGGGCGTTTCTGTTGGCGATATTAATGGTGATGGGTATCCGGATATTTATGTGGGTAATGATTTTATTGAAAAAGATTATTTATACATTAACCAAAAAAACGGAACCTTTAAAGATGAGCTGGAAACCCGGCTGCAGCAAACAAGTATGTCATCTATGAGCAGCGATCTGGCAGATATAAATAATGATGGCTACCCGGAAATATTAACCACCGATATGCGGCCAGATGATGATTACCGGTTAAAAACTACCGGCACTTTTGATAATTTTGAATTATACAACACCAAACAAAAAGCCGGGCTTTATCATCAGTTTGTAAAAAATTGTTTACAGTTAAATTACGGCAACGGTACTTTTTCTGACATCAGTAATTACTGCGGCATTTCTGCTACAGACTGGAGCTGGGGTGCTTTAATGTTTGA
>JANLQE010000261.1:0-4020 GCA_031367625.1 Bacteroidota bacterium | reverse complement strand
TCTCTGCAATGCCGCCTGCATTATCTGCAATAGGGCCAAAAGCATCAATGGCCAATTGCATAGCCGTAGTGGCCATCATACCCGCAGCCGCAATAGCTACACCATATAAACCTGCACATGCATAAGAACCATAAATACCTGCAGCCAATACTAAAATTGGTAACAAAGTACTTTCCATACCAACCGCCAAACCGCCAATAATATTTGTAGCGTGCCCGGTAGCACTTTGACGAATAATACTCTTTACCGGGCGTTTACCCATAGCCGTATAATATTCTGTAATAATGCTCATTAATACGCCCACACCAAGGCCTACCATGATGGCACCGTAAACCCCATTTTTTGTAAACTCATGCCCACGAAGTATCATGGTATCTGGTAATAAAAAATTTACGAGAAAGTAGCAACCGATGGCAGTAAGAACCATAGAACCCCAGTTGCCCATATTTAATGCAGTTTGTACTTTCTGTGTACTTAATCCTGCGCTTTCGCTGATACGCACAAAGAAGGTAGCAATGATAGAAAAAATAATCCCCATGGCTGCAATAAGCATTGGTAAAAGGATAGGGGACATGCCACCGAACTGATCAGTCAATGCATTTGTTTCTCTGCCCAAAACCATTGTGGCCAAAACTGTTGCCACATAACTGCCAAATAAATCGGCACCCATGCCGGCAACATCGCCTACATTATCGCCTACATTATCGGCAATGGTTGCAGGGTTACGAGGGTCATCTTCCGGAATACCTGCTTCTACTTTGCCCACTAAATCTGCACCAACATCCGCCGCTTTTGTATAAATACCACCACCCACTCTTGCAAACAAAGCAATAGACTCTGCACCCAAAGAAAAGCCGGTAAGAACTTCTATCGTACGCTTCATCTCCTCACTATCAACAGCAGCATGAGGAGCAAAAATCATTTTTAAAATAATGAACAACCCGCCAAGGCCCAGTACAGCAAGGCCTGCAACACCCATTCCCATTACGCTGCCACCGGTAAAGGAAACATTTAATGCTTTGCTCAAACTTGTACGTGCAGCTTCTGCGGTACGCACATTGGCTTTGGTGGCAATTTTCATACCTATAAAACCAGCCAGTGCGCTAAAGAATGCACCCAGTACAAATGCCATGGCAATGCTCCAATGACTTTCTTTATTGGCAATACCCATCACTGCAAGTAAAATGGCACCGATGATAACAAAATAGGTTAATACTTTATACTCAGCTTTTAAGAAAGCCATGGCACCTTCTGCAATGTAATTGCTGATTTCCTTCATACGGGGTGTACCGGCATCCTGTTTACTAACCCACATAAATTTTACAATTGTGTATAACAGGCCTACAATACCCATTGCCGGAACTACGTAAATCAAATTTTCCATAATATAATTTATAGCTGTTTTTTGGTGGGCAAAAATAGGGGAAAACTGCCATAAATGCGGGGAAAATGCAATGCAAATTTTTGGTTGACAGATGAAGTTATTATTTACACTTCAATGGCTACGCAGCCTGTACCGGTTTTTTGGGATATCATTTCAATGTTTTTTAATTTCAATTTAGTTTTTTACCTCTGTGTAAAAAATAGAATAACAACCCATACTTTACAAAATAGAAAAGCTTTTTTGATTATTAAGAAATAGCTTTCTTACATAACGAATGGCTTAAAGACACATTAGCTTTTATGGTAATTGTGCTGTAGAGATGCAGGATTTTCAGTATCAAAAAAAATTATCTCCGCCAAAAAAGAAAGATAATTTTACTCCGGGTATGGTAAATACTTTGTAAAAGCGATACCTATTTATAATTGTTTTTGACTGCCGTGAAATAATATAAACTCTTATAATATTTTCGTACATTGTTAATCAAAATATAAATAGCCTTTTGATTAACGACCTGCTAACAACTACAATAGAGTGTACACGTTAGTTTTATCTTCTAAAACTTAAAAAAAAATTATCATGAAAAAATTATTTATTGCTGCGGCAATTTTTATGGGCCTTGGTACAATGGCTTCTGCGCAACAAAAAGCTGTTGAAACAAAAAAGCCTGCTACCAAAATGGAAGTGGTTAAAAAAACTACACCTGCAAAAGTAGTTACTATTACAAAAGCGGTACCTGCCACACCTGCAGTAAAAGCAACGCCGGCTGCAAAAACAGTGGCAGTAAAAGCTGCACCTGCAGTAAAAGCTACACCTGCAACTACTTTAAAAGCGGATGGCACACCTGATAAAAGGTTTAAAGCAAACAAGGTAAAAGCTGTGGCAGGGCCTCTTAAGAAAGACGGTACTGCTGATATGCGCTATAAAGCTAATAAAGTAAAAAAAGGAAATTAATTAAGGGGTTTAACAACAATAAAAAAACGCTTCAGTAATGAAGCGTTTTTTTATTGTTTCCAATTGTACAATCTATTCAAATAGTTGAAGTTTGTTTTTTGGCCGGCGGTTATCCATCCATTTAAAGCCTTTTAAATATTTCTGATCTGGAGGAAGTTGCTTTAAAGGATACATGGTGCCATTAACATTGTTTATAAACTTTACTTTATTCAATGCTTTGTTTATAAAATAAACATCTATTACATCCCCGCTGCTACGGTTCATCCCTATATAAGCACTGTCATCATCCTGAGGATAATAAATACTTTCGGCAGGGGAGCCTTTTACCCGTATATAATCTATGCTGCCCTCCTTAAAATATCCGTTAATGGTACGGCCTGCAATCTGATTATAAATAGCATCGTTGGCCTTATTTATTACCATACCGTTATAAAAAACATATAACCGTTCAGGCTTTTGATTTTGGGTAAAAAGGTACATAGTATCGCCGCTTACCTGGCTTTTATCATTCCAGAAAACCGGATCCTGAAATAACCGGAATACCGAATCTTCGGTAGAGTAATACATACTGTCACTTACGGCCTGCAGCGAATCATTAAATATTTTTACGTGATGAAAGCCCAGGAAATAACGGATACTGTCAGATTTTACTGTGGAAGTATTTAGTGTAATTACTTTATTAAGCGTATCATTTTTTACCACCGTTTTTCTGGAAGTGGTATCATATTTTCTGATGCCGGAAAAAAGCGTGTCTGCGGCAACGTAAGTACTGTCATTATCCCGGTAAAAAATCATTACCGGTTTACGGGTTGCAAGGAATGAGCTTGTTTTTTTATCAACTAAAATCTGGTTACCGAGTATGGTTACTTTGTTTACACTATCCACAACTTTACCATTACCTTCTATCTGCAGCACACCGCTTTTTTCGTCGTAAGCAAGCTTTTCGCCGGTTACAAAACGGGTACTGTCACTGTAAGAAGTACGTTCATAAAAAAGGGCTTCACCAGTTTGTAAATTATAAGTGCCGGATTTGGTATTAATAATTCCGCCATCTTTATTTATAATACGGGTGGGAGAAATAAACGTAGCAATTTTAGTTTGTGTGTTGTACAAAAGGCTGTCTGCAATTATATCATATTTAGGATCTACCAGGTGTACATATTTTTTAAAGTAAACATCTTTGGTATCTGAATAATATACAGCATCCGAACTGGTAAGCACTGTTTTACCATTTACCACACGGCCACCATTTTTATAAGTAGCAATGCGGGTAGCCAGGTTGTATTCCAGGTCATCAGTAAATAATATGGCTTTACCATCGGTAAGTTTTACCTTTTTTTTCAGGTAGGCAATACGGTCTTTGCCGATGTATTTGAGGTATTGCGAATAAGTATTCACACTATCTGCATCATTGATATGCACATTACCAAAAACTTCGGCTACACCTGTCAGTTGGTTCAGTAAAATGCTGTCGCCATTGAGTGTGGTGTTTAGCTGTTTTATAATGGCATCTCCGGCCAGTATCTGCAGTGTGGTAACAGAATCTATCGTCTTTTGCCGCAGTCTTTTTGCTTTAATAATTTCTATGGTCCGTGTGCTGTCTTGTGTTGATTGCCCATAAATTTTACCAAAGCAAAAAAAAAGCACAAGAAGGCTTATGGATTTATATGAATGGAGGAGTTGCT
>JANLQE010000185.1:0-2992 GCA_031367625.1 Bacteroidota bacterium | reverse complement strand
TTCAAATTGGCCCTGGCTGGTGTGGACACCAACCAGGGCTGGCAGCAGTGGTCAGTGTCCCCACTAACCACTTAGAAGCTTTTTAATATAAAGGGCAAAAATTTTAAATGTAGTAAAAAATAAATTTTATAATTTATTATTTTTTAAAAAAATGAAAACTTTATTTGTACCTTAATGATGATAGTATTCTTATCTTTAAAAAAGGGAATTAATTATTTTTATAAACTATTTTATCACTAAAAAATATCAATCATGTTAGAACAATTAATGGATCTTATAAAACAGCACTCACAACAGGCTGTGGTAAACAATCCCGATGTACCAAACGGGCAAAATTCTGCGGTAACCCAGGAAGCCGGCAGTACCATTATGTCAACGTTGCAATCTTTGCTTGCCAATGGTAAGGCAGGTGATGTGCTTAGTTTGTTCAGCAACAAAACCGGGGATGTAAGCAACCAACCGGTTACCCAAGAAATTTCGGGTAATTTCATCAGTAATCTTATGAGCAAATTTGGCCTTAACGGTCAGCAGGCCGGCGGCATAGCTGCAAGCCTTTTACCGGTGGTGCTTAGCAAATTAGTGAGCAAAACAAACGATCCTTCTGATGGCAGTTTTAATATTCAAAGTATTTTCAACAGCCTTAGTGGTAACGGTACAAGTGGTTTAGATATTCAGAGCATCCTGTCTAAATTTACCGGTGGCGGCGCAGCTAATACAACTAATGCAGCCAGCAACAATCCTCTTGATAAAAACGGCGATGGCAAAGTTGATTTAAATGATATTACCGCAGCTTTCAGTGGCACTAAAGGAGCAGATAACAGTGGCGGCGGCGGAATTTTAAATACTATTAAAGGTCTTTTTGGCGGCAGCTAATTTATAATATTATTACACTGATTATAAAGCACAAATTACACGAATTGAAACAGTACATTTTTCTTCGTGTGATTCGTGTAATCTCAAATCATCCATTTTTCTACCTGTTTATATCATTAAAAAATCTGCGCACATCTGTCTATTCAGTTTCACCGGTGTATCTATCTGCTTAACATCAAAAAATATGTGATAATCCGCTTAATCAGTTTCATCCGTGTATCTATTCTTCCACAGCTTTACAAAAAGGCAAATGCCTTACCGGAAAATTACAGGAGTTGGCAATAAAACAAAGTTTATGCGCCTGGGTATGCAACGCAATTGCTTTTTCAATTTGTGCAGTACCGGTAATGGTTACACGAGGTTGTAATAATACATCTGTAAAGCGCCCGCCATTTTCATTTTCTTCCATAGTGCCCATGGCTTCATCGCTGTATTCCATCACAGCAATACCGTTATCAGCACATAAATGCAGGTACCAAAGCATGTGGCAGGAGGATAAGGAAGCAAGGAATAATTCTTCAGGATTATGTTTGGCTGCATCGCCGGCAAAAGCAGGGTCTGATGAGCATTCTATTACTCCTTTATTTTTTATAATTATCTGGTGGCTGCGATCATATCCACGGTAGCTTTTAGTGCCTTCTCCCCTATTGCCCGTCCAGGTAATTTTTGTGTTGTAATGATGTTGCCTGCTCATATTGTTTTATTTTGATCTCATCCATTCACACCGTCAAAAACCTAACTGACTATTTAGAAAACGCAGATGAGAATGGATGTAAAATATTATCTGCATCTGAAATTTTTGAATGCAGAGTCGTAGTTAGTTTGTGCGCTAACATTTATTAAAAATGTAAACAGCATAAAAAACAATAAGATTGCTTTCATATATATTATTTTAAATTAAAAGTAACTAATACTTTGTTATTCCACTTTCAAACCCCAATCCCTGCCTTTTTCTGTTGCAGGCAAGCCATTTTTAATCCAGCTTGCAGGTTTGGCATCTTTTAAATAATAATCAAAAAACTGGCCCAGCCTTACAGATAAATCTTTACGGTTTTTTCTTTCTACCAGGTTATGATCTTCGCCATTATATTCCAACAACCATACTTTTTTGCCCAGGCGCCGCATGGCAGTAAATAATTCAATACCCTGGTACCATGGCACAGAGCCATCGGCATCATTATGCATAATTAATAAAGGCGTGGCGATTTTATCTGCAGCAAAAAGCGGGGAATTTTTTATGTAAAGATCTGGCCGTTGCCAAAGTGTAGCGCCAATCCGGCTTTGTGTTTTTTCATATTGAAACTGCCTGTTTAAGCCTGTTCCCCAGCGAATACCTCCATAAGCACTCGTCATATTTGCCACCGGCGCACCTGCGCCTGCAGCCCTGAAAATATTTGTTTTTGTTACCAAATACGCTACCTGGTAACCTCCCCAGCTCTGGCCCTGTATGGCCATTCTCGTACTATCCACCCAGGGCATTTTAGCTAAATATTTTGCAGCGCTTACCACGCTGTTGTAAGCGCTCTGGCCAGGCTCACCGGTTTTGTAATAAATATTCGGATCAAAAACAAGATACCCGTTACTCACAAAATACGGCACATTTACAGTAGATGCACTTGGTGCAGGGGCACGGTAATTATATAAACCATCTGCATCTCTTTCATAAAAATAAAATATAATAGGGTATTTTTTCTTTGGGTCAAAATTCTGTGGTTTGTACAAAATACCTTCACTCATTTTGCCGTCAAACATTTTCCATTTTACCAATTCTGCAGTAAGCCAGTTATAGGCTTTTTGTTGTGCTGCAATATTGGTTAGTTTGATAAGCTTCTGTAAATCGGTGCCGGCATATAATTCTGACTCCTGGCTGTTTGACTGCATAACAATATAATCGCCCGCATTTTTTGCTTTTAGGGGAATAGTGTAAACATAGGGTCCCATTACAATTTCCGCTGGATCTGAAATTTCATTTATTTTTTTTGTATAAAAACCACCGTATTTATTTTTTTTATTTTGAGATTGCAGCAGTATGGTTTCACCTGCATTCATAAATCGTTTCTCTGGATCTAACCGCACGTAATTAAAATCTGTTTTATTTTTTTTACCGAAACCGTTGGTA
>JANLQE010000165.1:0-12000 GCA_031367625.1 Bacteroidota bacterium | reverse complement strand
ATATTGAAAATTTTTTCGTGAAAAACATTTTTGTTAACCTCATCCCAACCCTTCTCCAAAGGAGAAGGAACTCGAAGATTATAGCGAAATTGGAAGATATTTCATATAGAACCAAATAGCGGATAGTCATTATAAATTTTTAATGTAAAAGAGTATTCTTCATTCCTCTGGATAAAACTTTGCAAAACTCAGGCAGAAATCACGCATTAGATTCTGGTTTTAGCCCTATCAAAATTTTAATCCTTTTCTCTAATTCTATTTATGACATCTTTAACATCAGGATAGCAATCTTTTCCGTCTTATGGCAAATACTTTTTTGTACTTTGTAGCATGATTTCAATCCTACATAAAAGTAGTAACTTTATATCCTCATTTTTTAAACATTGCGCCATGAATATTAAAATTTTATTACTATCCATTTCTGCGGCGGCATTAGGCAGTTGCAGCACCACTTACAAAAGCGGCCAAACCCCTGATGATGTTTATTACTCCCCAACAAGAATGGTTGAAAAAAGCAACCAGCGCCAGAATGATGAAGTAAGAACGAATAATTATGAGGAAAGGCAGATACGTATGAGTACTTACGACAGGCGCTGGCGCAATATTGACCAGGATTACAATTACGATTACAGCTACAGCCCTTACCGTTACGGATACGATTATGGATATTATTACAATCCTTACTATTATCCATGCCCGGTTTATTTTAGAGGTGTAGCCATAACCAATCCCAGAAATACAACGCCAAGAAAAGCTAACCTGCGTACTTACACTAACAGCAACACCGTAATAACAAATCAAAAAACAGGCAGCACGTACCAGGTAAATTCCCGAAAGGCATACAGCAACAGTAATACCGGCTCATTTATAAGAAGGATACTAAGCTCTTCAGAAAATAATTCTTATAACAACAGCAACAACAACAACAGCCGGTCATCAGACAATAATACAAGAACTTATACGCCGTCAAATAACAATAGCAGCAATCAGGGCAGTAAAAGTTCTGGCAGTGTTTCAAGGCCATCACGTGGAGGTAACTAAAAAATTTAATTTATTACACTGATTCAATTTAAAGAGTGCCCGCTAATGCAGGCAGAATAATATTTTTTTTATGAAAAAATACTTACTACTTCTGTGTATCATATCCGGCAGTAAAATATTTGCACAAATTCCCGAAGATGCTTTGCGGTATAGCTGGTATCCTCAAAACGGAACAGCCCGGGCATTGGCTATTGGCGGCGCTATGGGTTCTCTTGGCGGCGATATTACGGCAATCTTTGTAAACCCCGCCGGGCTTGGCTTTTACAAAACCGGTGATGCCGTTATAACGCCTGGATTTTTTTTAAATAAAGTAAAAGCAGATTATTTTAAAACCAGTACAAGTGAAAATAAAAATGCTTTTGGCTTTGGCCCCACCGGCTTTGTTTTAGGTGCACCATCTGCTTATAAATCCAATCAAAGTACTGCTTTTAGTATTGCCGTAACACAAACCGCTAATTTTAATAACGTAATTCATTACAAAGCGCTTAATCATCTAACTTCTTTTAGCGAGCAGTTTGCAGAAGAGTTTGCAAAAAGTGGTTACAGTATTAATGAAGTGCTGAATACAAACTCTCCTTTGCCTTACACATCTGCAGTAGCCTTAAATACTTTTTTGATAGATACGGTAAGAGAAAATAATGTATTGCGTGTAAAAGCAGTGCCTGAATATATTTTAGATGCAGGCCAGGCTTTGCAACAGGAAATGTTTAAAACCACCAGTGGCGGCCTTTACGAAATTGCATTGGGCGGAGCCGTAAACCGGAAAGAAAAATGGCTTTTTGGTGGCGCTATCGGTGTGCCAATTGTTCATTATAAAAGTAATACTACTTTTAAAGAATCTGATACATCTTCTAATACAAACAATTTTTTTAAAGCTTTTGAATACAATGATAATTTTACCACAAAAGGTGTGGGTATAAATGTAAAGCTGGGCGCTATTTACAGGCCGCAGGAATATTTCAGGCTGGGGCTTGCCTTGCACACGCCTTCTTTTATGTGGCTTTCAGATGAAAGAACAACAACGCTGAATACCCAGTTGGAAAACCCTGTAAAAAGTTTTACAGATACCTCAACACATTTTACAAATGGTCAACCGGGCAAAAGTAAATATGTACAAACAGCCCCATGGAAAGCCATCCTGAGCGCCTCTTATGTTTTCAGGGAAACAGAAAACGTAAAAAAACAACGGGCATTTATTACTGCAGATGTAGAATATGTAAACCATAAAGGCAGCAAATTCAGCAGCAATAATACAGAGGTAACAACAGCAGAAAAAGCGTATTACAAAGACCTTAACCAGGTGGTAAAAGAAGCATATAAAGGAGCTTTAAATTTTAGGGTGGGTGGCGAATTAAAATTCAATACAATTATGGGCAGGCTTGGCTTTGCCTACTACAGCAGTCCTTATAAAGATGCATCCTTAAAGGCAAATCACATGTTGCTGAGTGGCGGCGTGGGTTACCGCAACCAGGGCTTTTTTATTGATCTTACCTACATTCATAACATTACAAAAGACATCAACTTTCCTTACCGGCTGCAGGATAGAGCTTACAGCTATGCAACCATAAAACAGCAACAGGGAAACATAGTGGCAACAGTAGGTTGGAAATTTTAAGCCTCTGGCATAACATAGATAGAATCGCTGATGACACGGATTAAACAGATTAACACAGCTAGCATCCGTTGTACCCGTTAAATCCGTATCATGTGTGTATCTATAAATAAAAATCCGTTTTTATCAGCTCAATCAGTATCATCCGTGTGTCTATCCTAATCCTTTCATCTGTGTATCTATCACATCAAGAACGTCTTTAAAAGAAGAAGCACAAAAATGCATTCCTTCTTCTTTTTTAAACCAGGTAATTTGCCGCTTGGCATAATGCCTGGTGTTTTGTTTTATCAGTTCAATAGTTCTCTCCAGAGAAACGGGTGGAATCTCTGTAGAAAAATAATCAAACAATTCTCTGTAGCCCACTGTTTGCAGGCTATTCAGGTGTTTATACGGAATTAAATTTTTTACTTCTTCTGCCAGGCCCATTCGCATCATATCATCTACCCTGTTATTAATTCTGTGGTATAAAATTTCTCTTGGCATTCCCAAACAGATTTTTATGATATTAAAATCTCTTATTTTTTTTTGGCTGGATTGAAAGGACGTAATGGATTTTCCGGTAGATAAAATAACTTCCAGCGCTCTTATTAAACGATGTGGATTTTGAATTTCACCAGAGGAATAAAAAGCAGGATCAGCTTCTTTTACTTTTTGCTGCAGCCAGGCTATCCCCTGTTCTTCATAATTTTTAATGATCTGCTGCCGGATGCTTTCATCAACAGCAGTAATTTCATCAAGCCCTTCACAAAAAGCTTTTATGTACAGTCCTGTACCGCCAACCATTACAGCAATATTATTTTTTTTAAAGATTTCATTCACTGCTGTTAAAGCATATTTTTCATAATCTGCAGCAGAAAAATTATCCTGTATTGAATGGGAGTTAATAAAATAATGATGAACTTCCTGCAACTCTTCAGGTGATGGTTTTGCAACGCCAATGTTTAATTCTTTATAGCATTGCCGGCTGTCAGCAGAAATAATTTCGGTAGAAAAATGTTTTGTAATTTCAACGGCAATGGCAGTTTTACCAACTGCCGTTGGGCCGGCAATGATGATGCATGTTTTCTTGTTCATATTATTGCAAGGCTTGTAGAGAACCTTCAATTATCCCTTATTTAAAACCCATCATTACCATCGCTAACATCTTCTGTTGCTTCGTCACTGTCTGCTGAATCGGAATCTACTTCCTCTCCTTCATGACCGTAACCTTCTTTTAATGCTTCAGGCTGCAGATCGTACTTTTCTTCCATTTCTGCCAGGCGTTTATCTACCAGGCCTTTGGTGCCATATTGCGAGGGCGATATTCCTTCTGTTCTTATGCAGCAGGGGTAAGTAAGTTTTTTATTTTCTTCTTTATCCACCTGTATAAGTTCTACCATAAAATGCCAGTTCTTATTAAAGTCGTATTCAAAAACAAATTTTTGATTAGGATCTTTTATTTCGCTGCCGATGGTAACCTCACTCATAATCAGCGGATCTACTTTATAATCCTTATCATATTTTTCCATGGATATTTCCCTGCCACGCTGCCAGGCATCATTGCTACGGTAAAAAGTAGCTTTGTGCTTATTGTCAAATTCGTAACTTTTTAAAATTGCATTATGCAGATCAAGAAAAGTTTGTGTGTGCCTGATAGCTACATCACGGTAAATACTTTCATCATCTTCCCAATAAGTTCTGAAACGTAAAACTGCCATAGCGTAAAATTAAGATTTTTTTTTGATGTTCCTTTAATAGTCAATGGTCAGATGCCAGTAGTCATTTTCCACTAAAATATTCATTCCATCTTCAATGACCATTTACTTATTGTCTATTGCCTACTGCCCATTGCCTATTGCCTTACTATTCCTATCTCTTTAGCAGTCTTTATCATAAATGCGTGTGCTGCTTCATAATTATTTGGTATATCCCCATCCAGTATAGCATTACGGATGGCATCTTTAATAATACCCACTGGTTTTGATGGTGAAAGATTGAAAGCCTGCATAATCATTTCGCCGGTAACAGGTGGCTGCCAGTTGCGGATATGATCACTTTCTTCTACTTCGGCACAGCGCTTACGCACCATTTCAAAATTTTCTAAAAACCGTTTTACCTTTTGTTTGTTTTTAGAAGTGATATCGGCGTTGCATAACAGCATCAGCGCCTCAATATCTTCACCTGCATCAAAAAGTAAACGGCGTATAGCAGCATCCGTTATATTCTCTTTACTAAGGCTTATTGGGCGTAAATGCAACTCTACCAATTTGCGTACGAAACGCATTTTTTCATTCAGCGGCAGCTTTAACTGCGTAAATATTTTTGGCACCATGCGGCCGCCTGTCACTTCGTGGCCATGAAAAGTCCAGCCATGGCCTTCTTCAAATTTTTTTGTAACAGGTTTTGCTATATCATGCAGCACAGCAGCCCAGCGCAGCCATAGATCGCTGGTGGTTTCTGCAATATTATCTATCACCTGCAGGGTATGATAAAAATTATCTTTATGGCCTTTGCCATCAATATATTCGGCACCGGCAAGCGCTGCCATCTGTGGAAAAATAATCTGCAGCAGCCCGGTTTTGTATAATAAATCAAACCCCACAGAAGGCTTTTTGCTCATCAAAATTTTATTCAGTTCATCTGCTATGCGTTCACCGCTTACAATTTTAATCCGGCGGGCATTTTCTTCAATCGCCTTGAATGTTTTTTCTTCAATAGTAAATTGTAATTCCGAAGCAAAACGTATAGCACGCATCATACGCAATGGATCATCACTAAAAGTTTGCGCTGCCGGTAAAGGAGTTTTAATAATTTTATTTTCAATATCTGAGATACCATTAAAGGGATCAATCAATTTACCATAGTCACTTTTATTAAGGCTTATTGCCATGGTATTAATGGTAAAATCCCTGCGGTGCTGATCATCTTCCAATGTGCCTGATGCAACCACCGGCTTTCGGCTATCGTAACTATAGCTTTCTTTGCGGGCACCTACAAATTCTATATCTTCCTCTTCTATTTTTATTTGTGCTGTACCAAAATTTTTAAAAAAATTTACCATTGGCTTTGGGGTAAAATAGTCAGCAGTTTTATGAGCCAGTTCAATACCATCCCCAATACATACTATATCAATATCCTTTGTTTCTCTGCCGATGATTTTATCCCGTACAAATCCTCCAATAACATAACAACTATTGCCTGTATCTGTGCCAGCAGAAGCTATTTTTTTAAAAATGAGCAATTCCCTCTCCGTACAATTAATGTCCATAGAGGCAAAGATAATCCCTGCCTCATAAAGGATGGCAATGATCAATAAATTATTATATCAATAAGATTATTTAAAATATGTGTGGTTGAATGGAACATGCAGAATAATATCTGAATACTAAATCATCATGAATAAAGCTGTTTCACTTGGCACTATACTTGACTATTATAACATCCATAAAAAATACCCGGATAAGCCATTACATTTGTCATATTGACGAACCAATAAAAAACTATGAATAAAAATTTTTATATGCAGGGAAATGAGGAAGAAATGGAATTTATGCCAATGATCCCACTGAACGAAGATGAAGACGGAAATGCCGATGAAC
This sequence comes from Bacteroidota bacterium, assembly GCA_031367625.1. Taxonomy (GTDB): domain Bacteria; phylum Bacteroidota; class Bacteroidia; order Chitinophagales; family Chitinophagaceae; genus Ferruginibacter. The sequence continues at coordinate 5,769 of JANLQE010000165.1, read as the reverse complement.
AAAAGGTTCCAGAGGAATTGCCCTTACTTCCTTTAAGAAATACAGTACTGTTTCCCGGAGTTGTAATACCGATAACGGTAGGCCGGGATAAGAGCATTAAAGCAGTTACGGATGCTTATCAGGCTGACAAATTGACAGGCGTAGTTGCACAAACAGACAGGAATGTAGAAGAACCAACAGTTAGTGATCTGGAAAATATTGGTACGGTGGCCAAATTGGTAAAACTGATAAAAATGCCGGATGGTGGCACTACCATAATTATTCAGGGACGCAAGCGTTTTAAAATAGAAGAAATAACCACAGATGACCCCTATTTTAAAGCAAAAATAAAAGTGCTTGAAGATGAAACCATTAAAAGCGATCCTGATTTTGAGGCATTGGTTGGTAGTATAAAAGATCTGGCTGCGCAAATTATAAGCCTCTCTCCCAACCTGCCAAGTGAAGCAGGTATTATTTTAAAGAATATAGAAAACCCTTCTTTTCTTATACATTTTGTAAGCAGCAACCTAAACAGTGATATAAAGCAAAAACAACAACTGCTTGAAATAAGTAATATAAAAGCCCGTGCAGAATTATTGATGAACCTGATGCATACTGAACTGCAGTATGCCGAATTGAAAAATAAGGTTACCAATAAAACCCGTGCCGAGCTTGATAAGCAACAGCGGGAATATTTTTTGCAGCAGCAGATGAAAGCCATTAAAGATGAACTGGGCGGCGATAATGTGGCAGAGGTAAAAGAGATGCAGAAAAAAGCAGAAACAAAAAAATGGAACGCCGCCGCAAAAGATATGTTTACAAAAGGCGTGGAAAAGCTGGAACGTATGCACCCCTCTACCCCAGATTATTCTGTGGTGTATAATCACCTGGATCTTATGCTGGATCTGCCCTGGGAAGAATATACCTTAGACCAGTATGATTTAAAGAAAGCAAAAAAAGTTTTGGATCATGACCACTACGGCATGAACAAAATAAAAGTACGCATACTGGAATACCTGGCTGTGCTGAAATTAAAGGGCGATATGAAGAGCCCTATTTTATGTTTCATAGGGCCGCCGGGTATTGGTAAAACAAGCCTTGGAAAAAGTATTGCATCAGCAATCAGCCGAAAGTATGTACGGGTAAGCCTGGGCGGCCTGCATGATGAAAGCGAAATACGGGGCCACCGCAAAACCTATATTGGCGCTATGCCAGGGAGAATTATTCAATCTATCCGTAAGGTAAAAAGCAGCAACCCCGTAATGATTTTGGATGAGATAGATAAAGTAGGCAGTGATAACCGCGGCGACCCTTCCAGTGCATTGCTGGAAGTACTGGATCCCGAACAGAATAACAGCTTTTACGATAATTACCTGGAGCTTGAATATGACCTGAGCAAAGTATTATTTATTGCTACGGCAAATAACCTTAGCAATATTCCGCCGGCATTAAGAGACCGGTTAGAGATAATAGATTTAAGCGGTTACGCTGTAGAAGAAAAAATAGAAATAGCCCGGCGCCATCTATTGCCTAAGCAAAAAGAAATGCACGGATTAAAACCTGATAGTTTTAAAATGAGCGATACGGTATTAGAAAAAATAATAGCCGATTATACCAGGGAAAGTGGCGTAAGGGAATTAGACCGGCAACTGGCCAGCATTATGCGCTACCAGGCAAAGGAAATGGTGATGAAGGGAAAACTAAAAGCTACCATTACCAGTAATGATGTAGAAAAAATATTGGGCAGATCACGATACAGCAATGAATTGTATAAAATGGCCAATATGCCCGGCGTAGCAGTGGGCCTTGCATGGACGTATGTTGGAGGTGAAATTTTATTTATAGAAACACAGCTTAGCGAAGGCAAAGGCGAATTAAAACTTACCGGCAACCTGGGTAACGTAATGAAAGAAAGTGCCAGCACCGCCTTTACCTGGCTGGAAGCAAACGGCAAAAAAATTGGCCTTACGCAGGAAATGTTTAATAAAAAAAATGCTCATATTCACATACCCGAAGGTGCCACGCCTAAAGACGGACCCAGTGCAGGTATTACCATGATGACCGCTTTGGCCAGTGCATTTACCGGTAGAAAAATAAAACCATTTTTGGCTATGACGGGTGAGATAACCCTGCGTGGACAGGTACTTCCTGTGGGTGGCATAAAAGAAAAAGTTTTAGCTGCCAAACGCTCGGGCATTAAAGAAATAATTATGTGCTTTCAAAATGAAAAAGATGTAAGTGAAATAAACCCGCAGTTTATAAAAGGCATCAAATTTCAATATGTAAAAACAATGCAACAGGTGCTGGACTTAGCATTAACATAATTTTTTGTATAACAGACAACCATTATAATCAATTCGCCGTATGTACTTGTACTATCTCAACTGATTTCATGTTGGTTGTTTTAAGGGTTAAAAGAAAATCCCCCCTGATTCTTCAGGGGGAATTTTTTTAATATTGCTATAGCCAATGCATGGCTTGTCAAATGCAGTAAAAGTTATTCTCCTCTTTCGCTGTTCCTCTCCATCCAATCCTTTTCTTTTGGGGCAGAAAATGCCTGCATAACACCAATAAGAAAAATAGCAGCTACATTGGCCGAAAGAAAAATCATATCGTAGCCGTTGTATTTTTCTATGTCGGTATAAGCATGTTTAAAAAAAGTAATTATATCCATCACAAAAAATATTACCCAAAAAATTAAAGCAACGGAAAAGATACCGTAGGAAATATAACGCACTAATGCGGAAGGATGAGCAGCCGTACGTTTAAAATAAATAATATAAATACTGATAAAAAGTACTGCAGGTACCATCATAATAAACAGCGTATAAATATATGCAGACCATGAAATAAAACTAAGTAATCCAAAGATTAACCTGATGCCCAGCAATAATAAAATAATGGCCAGTATAAAGCCAATCATTGTAAAAAACAAGGTTCCAAAAAGCCTTACATATTTACCGTACCTGTCTTCCATACAATATATTTAACCCCTTAAAAATAACTAAGGTTTGTTTTTGGTGTAAGGGTAAGTAAAGTTTCGTACATTAGTTTTACTGTATTTTCAATGTCGGATTTATGCAGCATTTCTACCGTGGTATGCATGTAGCGCAAGGGGATAGAAATCAATACCGACGGGCATCCATCATTGGCATAAGCAAAAGATTCTGTATCGGTGCCGGTGCTGCGGCTTACCGTTCTTAACTGCACCGGAATTTTATTTTTCTCTGCAGATTTCTGTACAATTTCAAGTAATTTATTATGCACCGCCGGGCCGTAACACAGGGATGGGCCTTTACCACATGCGCATTCCCCTTCTATCATTTTATTTATCATTGGGGTAGTGCTGTCGTGTGTTACATCCGTTATTATAGCAATGTCTGGCTTTATTCTGCGGGCAATCATTTCTGCACCTCTAAGCCCGATTTCTTCCTGCACCGCATTTACGATGTACAGGGCAAACGGAAGTTTCTTTTTATTTTGTTTCAATAACCGGGCTACTTCTGCAATCATAAAACCGCCAATGCGGTTATCAAAAGCACGGCCTATTAAAAAATCATGCGCCAGTTCTTCGTAGCCATCTTCATAAGTTGCTACAGCGCCGATATGAATGCCCAATGCTTCTACTTCTTTTTTATTGCGTGCACCGCAATCTAAAAAAAGATTATCCACTTTTGGCTGCGGTTCTTTATTATCTGCATTGCCCATTCTTGTATGTATAGCAGGCCAGCCAAACACTGCACGTACAGTACCTTTTTTGCCATGGATCAGCACCCGCATAGATGGTGCTATCTGATGATCTACGCCACCATTGCGTTTCAGGTATATCAACCCTTCCGGACTGATATAATTTACAAACCAGCTTATCTCATCGGCATGTGCTTCTATTACTACTTTAAATGTGGCTGATGGATTGATAACACCTACTGCAGTACCATACGCATCTGTAAAAAATTCATCTGCATAAGGCTTTAAATAATTCATCCATAATTTTTGGCCACTGCTTTCGAAGCCTGTAGGCGATGCATTATTGATATAGTCTTTTAAAAATTGGTAAGAATTTGAAGTGATAAGCGGTTTACTTTTTGCTGCTTTAGCCATGTACATTTTTTTTATTGTTGCAAAAGTAATTTAATAAGATTTATTGCGCTAATAATATAAGTACGGGTTGAGGGTTAGAAGTTTCGGGTTATGGGTTATGGGTTACGGGTTACGGGTTTCGGGTTTCGGGTTTCGGGTTATGGGTTACGGGTTTCGGGTTACGAATATTTAAATTATTGACCTGCACCAAACTTATAGAAAACAAAAGCCCGGCTACAATAATTTTTTTGTTTACATAGCTGCAATATAAGTAGCCAGTGCAGATACCATCATAAGTCCATCTACCAAAAAATAATAAAAAAAATAGCCCCTCTTTTTTAAAGATAACCGGTAAACGATCCACACTATTAAACCCGTAAATGCAAATGCCGTGATCTGTGCATTATCCTTAAAATAATTGCGCACAAAAAACCCGGCAGCGATATATAAAATAAATACAACTCCCATTATTTTTTGCAGGTTGCGGTGGCTTGTATCTGTGGCAAGGCTGTGCAATGCATGTATTTTATCAATGGCCATATCCCTCATATCAAAAATAATACAGAGCAGGAGCATAAAAAAAAAGCGGGCAGTAAATAATACTGCAACGGGTAAAGTTTCTGTATGCAATACCGGTATTGCCGGAATGATAATGGTAACATAGGCCCAGGTTACGGCCAGTAAAACGGTTTTTAAAAACCCTGCTTTTCTGGCCAGTGCCGCAAACTTAAAGGGCCATAACGGTAATGAATACAAAAGGGTAAGCATTATTGCTATAACCGCATATTTAAAAATAAAAGGAATAAAATAAATGCAGTACAGCATGCCAGCGCCAGCCACTAAAAACAGTAAAGTATAGGAAAGGTTTTTTTTTATAAAACCCGGCAATGCTTTGTTTTTGGTGAAAGAATATTTACTGATAAGCCAGTAAAAATTATAACTGCTCAGGGTGGCAAAAAAAACAAAACCATATACATATTTACCAGGAGTAATATGAAGCAATACATCTGTTTGAAAACATAACGCTGCTGCACAAAGCGAAATAAAAATAGAATGAGATAAGATAAAATTAAGCCAGCGCATTATGGAGTAATATAATAAACAGGTCCAACTTTAATTGTATTGCTTTTGTTTTTTGCAAAATCTTTTACATAAACATCAAAATACAAAGTATCTGTGTAAGGTTTCACTGGCTGATTAGAGGTTTGCAGTACGCTGTTAATTAAAACATCCACTTCCACATTCAGGCTTTTACGGTTTATAGAAGATAGTGCGGCTGGAAATTTGAAGGAATCAATTTTATTTGGAAGCGTAATAAGATTTTTTACATACACGTAAGAAGTATCTTTATTGCTAAATCCAAAATCGCCCTCCAGGTCTGTCAATTGTATAGAAAGTACCGGCCCGGATGTGGCATCAAGATTATTAGAATAGGCCACATTTGGCTTGATGGAATTAAATTTTATTTGTGGTACTGTAGTATATTTATTTTTTTTACAGGAAGAAAACGATAATAAAACAGCGGCAATATATAACGTGATTCGCATGATTGTAATTTGTTGTCAAATTTAATGATAGATATTGAAAGATCGCGTTAAAAATAATGACCTTGAAAAAAGAATTTTTGCTGCTTCAGCAAGTAATTTCCGCTCACTGGCCATTGAATTGTTCCGCTACCAATATGAGAACAACGCCCTGTACCGGCAATAT
>JANLQE010000159.1:0-25694 GCA_031367625.1 Bacteroidota bacterium | reverse complement strand
CCTATGAAAAAATTTTACTTTCCGGTACAAATTATTCTTTGTTTTGGCATATTTTTTAGCAGCATTGCTAAAAGCCAGAATTGTGCACTGCTTAGTGCTTCTTATACTACTTATGAATCCCGTTGTGCGGCTACCGGCTCCATAAAAATTTTTGCAACCCGGGGATCTGGCAATTACAAATACAAAATGACGGGGCCGGTTAATTCCAATTATACTTCCACAGATTCTATCACAGGGCTTTCTGCAGGCACTTATACTTTATATGTAAATGATGTGGCAAATAACTGCACTATTACCAAAACAAATGTAGTAGTAAATGGTACTTACCAGGATCCGAGATTTACTTTAACCAAAGTAGATGTAAGTTGCGATAATGGAAGTAACGGCAGTATAACAGTTGCAGGCCAGCAATTCGGCAGACCGCCTTTTGGATATTCTATCGTGGCACCTTCGCCCATGGGTGTGGGTACTACAAATGGCACAGGTGTATTTACAGGTTTATCTGCAGGTAATTACAGTATAAGAATGACAGATTCCTGCGGAGGAATACAAACCCGGCAGATAACCATAGGCAATTATACCTGGTGGATAGACAGTTACCCGTTTACAAAAATTGGCTGCGACACTGCCACCGGATTTATAAAAGTAATAGACAGCAGGGGCAATATCAGTACAGTTGGCGGCATCCCCGGTATAACTTATGGCATTGTAAGATCACCTGGAGATACCCTTTGGTCTTCAAATCCAAATTTTACTTTTCCCCTGCTGGGAAGTTCTACTTTTGAAGTAATTGCAAAAGATGCCTGCGGTACAATAAAAAAAGCACCTGTAAGTGTGTTCCTTCAACCAACTTTAGGAACGGTAGTAAACACCTATAATTTTACCTGTAACAGTTTTTCAGCAGGGGTAACATCTGTTGCAAATTTTTTTGGTGCAAATTTTTGTTTGCTTGATAGTAACTCGGTTCAAATAAGTTGTAACACAACCGGCATATTTACCAACCTGCCTTACGGCCGGTATTGTATAGTTGCAAAGGATAGTTGTACTGCAACTACTATAAAAAGATGCTTTAGTGCTGTGCCACCGCCGCTATCTGTTGGCAATAAAGTTGTCATCAGCAATAAAACCTGTACAGGTTTTACCGCATCCATTACCGGCCAGGTGGGTTTAATAAACCCAAACTATTGTTTATACGATTCTGTAAATACATTGATTACCTGTAACTCAACAGGGGTTTTTAATTTATTATCTTTTGGCCGTTACTGCATTAAAACCACCGATGGGTGCAGAGATACAACGTTTACTACCTGTTTTGCAGTCCGTCGCCCTACACCAACCATCTACCCTATTGTGCCTTCGTATATTACCTGTAATAATTTTGGAATTATTATAGGCGGCGATACCTTAACTAACCCGCTGTATTGTTTATACGATAGTGCCGGTGTACTTATCACCTGTAACAATACCGGGGTTTTTGACAGCCTCTCGTTTGGCAAATACTGTGTAAAGGCTCGTGATATGTGTTATGACACCACAATTACCCAATGCTTTAATGTACCCCTCCCCATTATTAATAATGATGTCACCTATAGTATTTTTAATAAAACCTGTACCAGTTTTTCGGTAAGGTTAAGAGGTGCCAGTCTGGTAAATCCCACGTATTGTTTATATACTGCTGCAGACATTTTAATTACTTGCAATAGCACCGGTGTGTTTAATAACCTCTTATACGGCAGTTATTGTGTACGGGTACAAAACGGATGTCCTGATACCACATTTAAGGTCTGTTTTACGGATGATCGCCCTGTACCTTCGGTAGCAGCCACTGTATTGACTTCTAATAATACCTGTACCAACTTTTGGGCTACAGTAACTGGGCAAAAAAACCTTACCAATCCTTCTTATTGCATTTACAACAGCAGTAATGTGTTACTTTCCTGCAATACTACCGGCGTATTTACTAATCTGGTATATGGCAGCTACTGCATAAAAATAACCAACACCTGTTTTGATACCACTATTATCCGCTGCTTTACCAAAGCACCCACCCCTGTTTCTATTTCCGGAAGCAGCAGCATCTCCTGCTCGATTGGCTATGCAAAATTTATTCTTAACATGGGCGGGGGAGTTCTGCCCGTAAATATTAAAATTTACAACACAAACGGCAGCCTGTTTTCTGATTCAAACTACTATAGTAATATTGTTACTATTGACAGTATTCCTGCACTTGCTGTGGGACAAACCTATAAAATTATAGCCAGAGATAATTGTGGCAACATAGATTCTTTGAGGCTGGGCGCTACAGCAAGCTATTTTAAACATGTACCGGTTGTTGCAACAAAATGTCCGGGTGGCTCATGGGCAAATGGCTCCGGAAATATTGAAACAAATGTTACAACCAATCTGGGTGCCCTTACTATTAGAATTATAAAAAAAGACGGCATACTTTATTCTCCTGCGCTTATGCCTAATTCTGTAGTGGCAAATATTTATACTTATATAGATTTAGGCCCGGGTATTTATATAATGAGCGCTAATGAGAACAATTGTAATAATACGCTCTATGATACAGTTATAATAAACCCTTATCAGTATCCAAATTTAAGCAGGTCATCTGCATATCAATGTGATGTAGCTGGCTTTAGTGTAAGCGCCGTTGCCGGTAATGGTGTAGGCCCATTTTCGTATGAAATTATTGGCAGCGTTCCTACTACTCCATCAATTATTGCAGCTCCTCAGACAAGCCCTTATTTTAATATTAATAACGGTGCCAATTATTCTTTAATAAGATTAAGGGCATTGGATGCCTGCGGCAACGCCACTCTCGGTGATGCAAGTATTTTGCCTCTGGCTATTAATCGAATTACCACTACTGCCAATTGTCTATTTAGTCCTGCTACTCTTACCGTAGATCCTGTTTTTAATGCAACTTATTCATGGTATAAATACAATACCGCCAGCACAGACAGTACACTTATAGGTGAGGGGTCAAGCATATTTATTTCAGCCTTATTGCCATCTGATACCGGCATATATGTTTGTCACTTTTCTATTAAACCCGGATGTGTAAACCATACTTATTTATATCATTTAAGCGGCAATTGCGGATACATTATACTCCCCGTAACATTGGTAGAATTTACGGGTACAAATATTAATGAAGATAATTTCCTCCAGTGGAAAACATCGCAGGAACATAACCTTCTTAATTTTATTGTAGAAAGAAAAAACGGTAATAATTATTTTAGTGAACTGGGAAAAGTAAGTGCCGCTGGTAATTCTTCTTCATCGCAACAATACCAATATTCAGATCAATTGCCACCCATAGGAAAAAATTATTACAGGCTAAAAATGCAGGATAGAGACCATGCATATCACTACAGTAATACGGTTGTTTTAAAAAACAATAAAAAAACCAGTTTTAATATTTATCCTAATCCTGCTACAGAAAAGATAACGCTTGATTTTGGGGTTTCAAAAAAACAACATTATAAAATCACTCTGCTTAATACACTTAGCCAGGTGATAAAAGAAACTGTTTTCATAACAGATGCTGGCAAAAAATTACAAATCACAAGGGCTGCGGGGATGAACAAGGGGATGTATATTTTACGAATAACAGACCTGGATACCAACGAAATCTTTACCAAAAAAATAATTTTTCTGTAATTTAAATGATGGAGCGGTACTAAATAAGCGGTAAAATAGTTTTCTTTGCCCAGCATGTCTTTATTCATCACTTCTTTAAACTCTGGCAGCAATGGTAATTGCTATTATATCGGTAATGACAGCGAAGCTGTGCTGGTAGATGCCGGACTCTCTTGCCGGGAGATTGAAAAACGCATGCAATTACTTGGCCTTTCTATCAACAGGGTAAAAGCTGTTTTTGTTTCTCATGAACATACAGATCATATAAAAGGAGTATCTGCATTGGCAAATAAATATGGCTTGCCCGTGTATATTACTGCAGGCACTGCACAGCATGGGCCAAGGCTTATTAATCACTTATCTAAAACATTTACGGCACACGAACCGGTATATATAGGCAACCTCACCATTACCGGTTTTCCCAAATTTCATGATGCTGCAGATCCACATAGTTTTATCATTAGCAGCAACGGTATTACCATTGGTGTATTTACCGATATCGGTTCATCCTGCCAGCACGTTACTCATTATTTTGGTAAATGCCACGCCGCATTTTTAGAAGCTAATTACGATGAGGCATTATTGGAAAACGGCAGCTATCCTGTTTATTTAAAAAACCGCATCCGTGGTGGCAACGGGCACTTATCCAATACGCAGGCATTAGAAATTTTTACCAGACACCGGCCGGCATTTATGACGCACCTGCTGCTTTCGCACTTATCAAAAGATAATAATTGTCCTGAATTGGTGCATCAGTTATTTGCAAAAAATGCTGCCGGAATAAATATTATTGTGGCCAGCCGTTATGGGCCAACGGCTATTTACAATATACAAACCCCATCTGCAGAAGCCCAAAAAAAAAGAATTGCCCTGAACACACCGCAGAATATGCAGTTGAATTTATTTGGGTAAACTATTTATTCCTGAACTTACCGGAAGTTTTAATCCTGAATTTTTATATCAATTTTTTTTCTCAGAACAATCCTTTTCCTGACCTTTCAGGCGGGCATTTTGCATAAAAATTAAATAATATAAGTGTAGTTTTGTTTACATCATACCACAACAATTATTTAAAAGCAGGTAATGATAAAAATATTTTTAGCAATACTCATAATTAATGCTTTTATACCGGCAACAGCACAAACTATTTCCAGGGTAAACCTTGCCGCTGATGGAAATATCTCACTTATAATTGGGCTGGATGAAGATGTATTCTTATACCTGACCAAAGACGGAAACCTTAGCAAATGGGGCTTTGATAAATATGCAGCTTCTGGTGTAGAAAATTACCGGGATGCAATAGTGAATTATGAAGGAAGAACAGAATATTATACTGATCATGATGATGCAGCCTTACGTGGCAAAGTGAAATATATCGGCAAAACAATGGTTACCTGGTATGCTTCTTATGATAATGATGCCCAGCGGGGAAAAATAAAAAGCATCGGTAATATTAATTTTGATTATTACCAGGGTTATGAGAATGAAGCCTTCAGGGGTAATATTAAAAACATCGGGCAAAAGGGGGTGACCTGGTATAGCTCTTTTGATAATAAAGCCATCAAAGGAAAATTAAAAAGTTTGGGCGCCACCAATTTTACCTGGTACACATCGCTGGATGATGTAGCCACATCGGGCAAAATAAAAAATATTGGCGCCGCTTCTTTTACCTGGTATTCTTCTTTTGACCGTAGCGAATACAGGGGAAGTATGAAAAGCGGTGCACCTGCACAATATGTAAACGGTATAAAATATATTATAAGAAACTAAGAAGCTTTCTAAAAAAAATTGTCATCCTTTATTTTATTTTGTGGCCGCATTCTTTGTAAAGAATTAAAGCAATAAAAGCTTTTAATATATTGCTATTTTTTTGTACAAAGACCATCTTCCCTGATAAATACATTTTATAATTACCCACTGCTGATTTAAAAACCATTCATGTATTTTATGCAGCTCTGCCAGCCTCTTTTTAATTTCGTTCAATTTAAATCAGTATTTTACAAGCTCTCCTTTTTTTTAAAAAAATTGTACATGAAAAATTTTTTCTTTTTTTTGATTTCTTTTTTTGCAGTTAATGCCAATGCCCAGGATGCACTGGAATATAAAACACCTCCTGCAGCCATTTACGATCTGGTAACTGCAAAGCTTACTCCTGCCGTATCATTTGATGAAAATGGGCAACAGATGCTCATCATGGAACGCAGTGCCATGCCTACTGTAGAAGACCTTGCACAACCCGAATTAAGAATTGCAGGTATGCGGATAAATCCAAACAATTTTGGCCCCACCCGAAGCAGTTATATTACCGGCCTTACGCTAAAAGACCTGCGCACAAATACTACTGCTGCCATAACAGGTTTGCCTGCCACGCTAAAAGCAGGAAATTTTCAATGGAGCCACGATGATAGTAAAATTGCATTTACACAAACAAATAATAAGTCCGTTGATATTTACATTATTGATATTAAAACAAAAAAAGCAGCTAAAATAAACAAACAGCCGGTAAATATTTTAACAGCCGGTACCATGATCTGGCTTAATGATAACAGCCTGTTGTATAAAACAATTGTGCTGCCTTATACCATGGCGCCAAAAAAACCGCTGGCTCCCAAAGGCCCGGTGATACAGCAAAACCTTGGCAAAACCGCTGCCAGTGCTACCTTTCAGGATCTGATAAAATCTCCCAATGACGAATCACAATTTCAGTTTTATGCAACTACACAATTAGTAAGAAATAAAAATGGTACAGAACAAAAGATAAGTACACCTGCAATTTATCAGCGTATAAATGTTTCTCCCGATGAAAAATATTTACTGTTTGAAAAAACGGATAAACCTTTTTCTTACCTGGTGCCTGCAGGCGGATTTAATGCTACTGTATCTGTCACAGATATTTCCGGCAAGCTTATTAAAGAAATTGTAAAATTACCCAGCAGCGAACTTGCGCCTACCGGTTACGATAATGAGCTGAATGCGCCCAGGAATTATCAATGGTTAGATTATCAGCCGGCAACATTAGTATGGATAGAACCTTTAGACAGCGGGCTTATAAAAAAAAATGTTGAGTTTCATGATGCGGTTTATTCCCTTGCAGCGCCATTTAATACAGCAGCTTCTTTACTGGTAAAAACGCCGATGAGAATTGCAGGCGTTGCTGATATGTCGGAAAATTTATTGCTTATAAATGAAATAAGCCGTGTAAAGCACCGGATAAAAATGAGCAAGCTTAATCTGCAGTCAAAACAATACGAACTCCTCAATGACAGGAGTACCGATGATGCTTACAGCGACCTGGGAATACCCATTACAGCTAAAAATAAATTTAATGCAGATGCCGTGAAATTAGTAAATGGCTCACAACTTTTTATGAGAAGCGCAGGATCATCCCCCAAAGGCGATATGCCTTTTCTTGCCAGCTTTGACATCAATACAAAAAAGCAAAACATACTTTGGAGAAGTGCAGATCCTTATTACGAATCGGTAGTATCAGTAGTAGATTTTGAAAAACCTTTGATAATAACAAGCCGCCAGAGCCAGGCAGAACAGCCTGATTTCTACCTGCGCAATTTAAGCGCAAACACTTCAAAAGCAGTTACTGATTTTCCTGATCCGCAGCCGCTGTTACGTGGCGTTACAAAACAAAAAATAACTTATAAAAGAAAAGACGGCGTGGACCTGGCCGCAGATCTCTATTTACCAAAAGGATATGATGTAAAAAAAGACGGGCCGCTACCGGTATTTATGTGGGCATATCCAAAAGAATTTAAAAGTGCCGCAGATGCTGCACAAATAAGAGGCAGCAATAATACTTTCATCAGGGTAGGCTGGGGCTCGCCGGTATTTTGGGTTACGCAGGGCTATGCGGTAATGGATAATACAGAGTTCCCCATTGTGGGCGAAGGGGATAAACAACCCAATGATAATTTTATTGATCAGCTCACCTGGAATGCGCAGGCAGCCATTGATAAAATTGCCGAAATGGGCGTGGGTGATAAAAACCGTGTAGCAGTTGGCGGCCATAGCTATGGCGCATTTATGACGGTAAACCTGCTGGCACATACCAATCTTTTTAAAGCCGGTATTGCCAGGAGCGGCGCATACAACAGAACACTAACACCCTTTGGTTTTCAAAATGAAGAACGTACTTACTGGCAGGCGCCTGAGGTGTATAACGGCATGAGCCCTTTTGCGTATGCAGATAAAATAAAAACGCCGCTACTGCTCATTCATGGCGAAGCGGATAATAATCCCGGCACATTTCCTATACAAAGCGAAAGGTTATATAATGCCATAAAAGGCCACGGCGGCACAGTGCGTTATGTGCAGCTTCCCTTTGAGGCACATGGCTATGCTGCAAAAGAAAATATTCTGCACATGCTTTGGGAAATGAATGAATGGATGAATAAGTATGTGAAAAATGCAAAATGATTTTCGGATAACAATAACTTAGTTTTATTATATGAAAAAAATACTGATTGCTTTTTTATTGCCACTTTCGGTTTTTGCACAAAATTTTTCTGCACCGGAAATCTCCCGTTGGCAGCAACAGGCAAAAAATATAACCATCATCAGGGATAACTGGGGCATACCGCACATTTATGGAAAAACAGATGCTGATGCAGTGTTTGGCTTATTGTATGCACAATGCGAAGACGATTTTAAAAGAGTGGAGATGAACTACATTGAAAAATGTGGCAGAACAGCAGAAGTAAAAGGAGAGGCTGAATTATATAACGATTTACTTATCCGTTTAATTATTGATTCTGCAGATGCAGTAAAAGATTATAAAACAAGCCCGCCGTGGCTGCAAAAATTATTGAATGCTTATGCAGATGGCATAAACTATTACCTGTATAAAAACCCACAGGTAAACCCGTTGCTTTTGCATCGCTTTAAACCCTGGTATCCGCTCTTATGGACCGATGGCAGCATTGGTGCTATTGATATTGGCGACATATCGGTACCGGAAATAAAAAACTTTTACAGTGGCACCAGCACACCGTTAGCTGCTGTAAAAAAAGAAGAAGATGAGCTAACCACCGGATCTAATGGTTTTGCTGTTGCTCCTTCAAAAACAGCATCAGGCAATGCTATTCTTTACATCAACCCTCATGTTAGCTTTTATTTCAGGCCCGAAGTGCATGTGGTAAGTGAAGAAGGATTGAATGCTTATGGAGCCATCACCTGGGGGCAGTTATTCGTCTATCAGGGTTTTAATGAACACTGCGGCTGGATGCATACTTCCAGTTATACAGATGTGGCAGATTTATATGCAGAAAAAATAATACAAAAAAATAATAAACTCTTTTACCAGTATGATAAGGAGCTTAAACCTGTGATGGAGAAAAACATCAGCCTCCGTTACCGCACAGATGCAGGCATGCAAACAAAAAAGATTACAGCTTACTACACACATCATGGCCCCGTAATGGCAAAACGCAACGGGCAGTGGATTGCCGTAAAAAGCAATAACCGCAGCATTAAAGGTTTTACGCAATCGTGGCTACGCACAAAAAGCAAAGGCTTTGAAGATTATAAAAAGAATATGGGGCTTTTATCAAACACATCCAATAATACCGTGTTTGCAGATGATAAAGGAAATATTGCTTACTGGCATGGAAATTTTATACCTAAAAGAGATATTAAATACAACTGGGCCAAGCCTGTAGATGGCAGCACCAGCGCTACGGAATGGAAAGGCTTGCATACTTTAGATGAAATTGTGCATGTATATAATCCTGCAAGCGGATGGATACAGAATTGCAACTCTACCCCATTCACTGTTTCGGGAAGCAGCAGTCCGAAAAAAGAAAACTATCCAAAATATATGGCGCCTGACGGAGAAAATTTCAGGGGTATTAATGCAGCTAACCTATTAAGTAACGGGGATCATTATACGCTTGATAAAATAATTGCTGATGGCTACAATACACATTTGGCGGCTTTTGATATTTTACTGCCTGCATTATTAAAAGCTTATGAAAACAGCAAAACAGATGAGGCATACAAAGCATTGGAAGAACCTGTAAAAATATTATCAACATGGGATAAGAATACATCCGAAACATCGGTGGCAACAACACTGGCTATTGAATGGGGACAGAAAATATTACCCATCTTTATGAAAAGCCAGGAGGAAGGAGAGGATAATGGCCAGGTAGAAAAAGCAAAAATATTTGCATCCACAGCGGCTCCAAAAGAATTATTAGCACCATTGCTGCAGGTGGTAAATGAATTAACCACAAAGTTCGGTAGCTGGCAAACCCCATGGGGAGATATCAACCGCTATCAAAGATTATCAGGCGATCTTAATGAAAAATTTGATGATGCTAAACCCAGCCTGCCCGATGGATTTGCAGCTTCTACCTGGGGATGCCTGCCTTCATTTGTAAGCCGCACCTATAGGGGTACAAATAAACGCTACGGGTTTAATGGCAACAGTTTTATATGTGCAGTAGAATTTGGTAAAAAAATAAAAGCTAAATCATTATTAGCCGGTGGCCAAAGCGGTGATATAAATTCTAAACACTTTGCCGACCAGGCGCTGATGTACACCAGGGGACAGTTTAAAGAGGTATTGTTTTATAAAGAAGATGTACTGAAACATGCAGAAAAAAAATATCATCCCGGAGAATGATAAATGATTAAAACCAACAATTGTTATTGATAAACCCTTACATAATCTATCTCCATTTTTTGTGGAAATATTTTGTCATCCACTCCATATTTACCACCCCAGTTTCCGCCCACAGCGATGTTTAACAACAAATGAAAATCTTTATCATAAGGCCATGCTTCACTACCCGTATGTTCATTTTTAAACACATTATACTTTTCATTATCAATAAAAAAAGAAATGGTTTCCGCTGTCCATTCAAGAGCATAAATGTGAAATGCAGTGGAGAGATCTTTCCGGTTTACCCCTTTTGTTTTCTGCGTACCCAACATGCCATTATACGCCCCGGTATGAACAGTACCAAGAAGTGAATCGGGCCAGTAACCAACGTTTTCCATAATATCAATTTCGCCGCTGTGAGGCCAGCCGCCATATTCCCACTTGGTTGGCAGCATCCAGATAGCAGGCCACATACCTGTTCCTGCAGGAAGTTTAGCTTTTATTTCAAACCTTCCATACTTCCAGTCGCCTTTATTTTTTGAGGCTAATCTTGCCGATGTGTATGCTGCCCCCTCATAAGATTCTTTTTTTGCCTCAATAATTAATATGCCATTTTCCACCCATGCATTTTCTTTACGGTTACTTGTATAAAACTGTAATTCATTATTTCCCCATCCACAGTTTTGCGGGCATCCCCTGCCATTATCATAACTCCATTTTAAACTATCCGGCAAGCCCTTATAATTAAATTCATCGGCCCACACTAATTTTTTAAATGCAGATTGAGCATTACCCTGATATTGTGTAAACACGAGGCTGAATAAAGCTAATATCCGCCACAGCGATTTTTTGCTGATCATCATTATATCTTTTTTAAAATGAATTTTTTAATAGTAAAATTTAAACAATAATAATTTATAAAAAAGCGGAGGTACTCACTTAAAAAAGTATATACGATCCACTTAGTAACGCTTGCATAAATGAGAAAATAGTTGTTTAATTATATACTCTTACATAATCAATCTCCATAGCCGCACTGGTAAAAGCCGGATCAACCGGGCCACCGAAATTGCCGCCCATAGCCACATTTAAGATGATAAAGAAATTTTGATTAAACGGTAAACTGCTGGTATTTGCAAAAGTGTAAAAGGGTATATCACTTACTAAAAACCGGATAGTTGTGGCACTCCATTCTACGGCATATTTATGAAACTCCGTTGCAGCATTTGCAATGGTAACGGTACTGCCATCACCATTAGCACCTGAATGACCGGGGTGATGCAATGTGCCATAAATTTTATTCAGTTGACTACCCCTGTGCTCCATAATGTCTATCTCGCCACAGGCGGGCCAACCGGCTGTTAAAAAATTATTCCCCAGCATCCAGATAGCGGGCCAGGTACCCACACCTGCGGGCAGTTTTGCCCTCACTTCAATCTTACCATACCTGGTAGAAAATTTATCTTTGGTAAGCAATCTTGCAGAAGTAAATGCGCTGCCGCTGAAATTTTCTGCCTTTGCAATTATTTTTAATGTGCCGTTTGATACTACTGCATTATCAGGTCTGCTGGTATAATATTCCAGTTCATTATTACCCCATCCACCGGCGCCAGTATCATATCCCCATTTTGCAGGATCAGGAGGACCAGCTATGTCAAACTCATCGGCCCATACCAATGAAAGCGCAAAAGTTACGGCTACTGATATTGATTTAGAAATGGTTTGCCCACCGCTGCTTTTGGCAATTACATTAACGGTATAGTTTCCCGAAGCCTGGTATTTATAGGTTACAATTCCGGAAACAACAGTTTGAAAAATTCCGTTGCCAAAATCGTATTCGTAAGTAACAGCGTTTGTAGCTGCTGCGGTAAAAGAAACATTGCCACTATTATCTGTACTTACTGTTGCATTAACGGTAAGATTGGTTGGCGCAATTTGTGTATTGCCATTACCTGTACTTCCTTTACTGCAACCTGCTAAGATAATAAATAAGAAAACCAAGCCGGCTATGCTCTTTATTAAACTCATTTTCTTTATTTTTTGATAAGTTTTTGATACCAGGAGTTACCATCAATACCTATGTTACGCAAATTAATTTGTGTATTGGTTATAGAAAGTATTTCATAAGATGTACCACCTGTTCCAAAATTTATTATTCCGTTTCCAGGTACTGTAAATTGTATTCTGGTTGATTGTGCCGGCGTTGAAGCGGTGGTTGAATTCATAAATATGAGCGATCTGATACCGCCTGTATTAATTGCATAACAACCATCGCCTCCTGCAAAACCATAAAATGCCGTAGCTGCTGCTATTGAGAAAGAAGCTCCTTTATTATCTATAGACATCTTTACATTATCATTAGCATCTTTGCTAAAAGTAATATCATCATCATAAGCACAGGCGTCTCTTGAATTTGGTGTGGCTGAATAATAATTTGGAACAAACTGATCGGGTGCACCAACACCAAAATGACCGGGAGCATCATGATCTGTTTGCCAAACTTTGGATGAACCGTTTGTTAGGTTTTGTAAAATGTCTGCAGGTATCACAAAATTTACAAACACTTTTACCTGTTTGCTGATAGTTGATATAACGCCTGCTGTGCCAATTGCATTTACCGTAATGGTATAAGTAGTTGTGCCGGGGTTACCATAACGGTATTGGATTACACCGGTTGGCACCAGTTGAGCTGCTGTACCATCGCCAAAATCAATTTTATAACTTAAAGCATTGGCGGCTGTTACAGTTATATCAACCTTACCTGTTCCGTTTCCAAATTGATTGGTTGCATCTACGCCCGCAACTACTGCTGTTAAGGCAAGGCCGGTTGGCGTTTTAATATCACCAAATGAATATTTATCTTTTTTACAACTGCTGAAACCCACCAGCATTGCAAGAAAAATAATTGCGGTTGATTTTATATTAGTTATCATGATCGTGTTTTTAAAAATTAATTAAGTGTAATATCATCAAATAAATAAGTGAAGTTGGCCGAGCCGTCTCCCATTGTTCCTAAATCAAATATCAATATTACCTTTTGATAAGATTTTGTAGCATCAATGGCACTGTAATCAAAAGTCAGGGTTTCCCAGGTATTGGCGGTAGTTGTTGCCACTTCTTTTTCAAAGCTGATGCCGCCATTGGTGAGGTTTTCTACTTTCAATAATAATTTTGCACCCACTCTTGGTGAAAATACTTTTACTTTAAAAGTTTTTTGGGTTGAAAAATTTATTGGATTAGCTAAGGTTATAAAACTTCCTCCGTAAACCTGACCTGCATTTTTTACCATCTTTCCTACTTTACTGCTGGTGTTTATGCCAGATGATTGCGGGTTGTTTATTACCGTAACATTGCCTCCACCAAAATCGTTAAAAGTATAGGCCAGCGTTGTAGATTGAAAATCGAGTGGCAGGGCTAAACCGGTAACTATATTCACCGGTAAAAATTTCACATCATCCCAACGGAAAACTTTACCATTACCTGCTGTGTTAAAGTCAAAAAAGACAGAAGCTTTATCATAAGTGTAAGCAAGGTTTAAAGAAGCAGTGCCGGCAGCCGGATAATTAAAATCAAATATCAGCGTCTCCCAGGTATTTGCTACTGTAGTTAGTGCTTCTGTTTCTACTGATTTTGTAGGATCGGTATGGTCTTCTATTTTTAACCGTATGGGAATGCCTGCGGCAGGAGAGTAAATCCTTATGCTCATTTGAGTAGCACTGGCCGTAACAGGAATTTTAGAAGCAAACCCTGCAGCAGTACCGATGGTTGTTCCTGCCCATGTTTCAGCTCCATTGGGCTTGGTGGTAATTTTTATTTTATTGGTGGCATCCAATGGATCTACGCCATCAGCGGTACTGTTATTTCCAAAATCTGTCATGGTATAATTAACAGCGGGGTCATCAAAGGTTACAGGGAGATTTATCTGGGCAGTGCCGGTAGGCAATGTGTTTGTAAGCCTGATATCATCAAACAAAAAAGTATAATTGGCGGAGCCATCCCCTGCGGTTCCCAGGTCAAATATCAATACAATATGTTGATAAGTATTACCTGTGTTGATGGCACTGTAATTAAATACCAAATCTTCCCAGGCATTGGCAACTGTTGTAGCAACTTCTTGCTGAAAATTAATTCCACTGTTAGATGCGTTCTCTACTTTTAAAAGCACTTTAGCGCCAACTCTTGGAGAAAATACTTTCATCCGGAAAATTTTATTTACAGAAAAATCTATGGAACTGCCCAATCCTATAAAGCTGCCACCATACACCTCTCCCGGGTTTTTTACCATCTTACCTACGTTGGCACTTGTGTTTATTCCATTAGACTGCGGATTGGCTATTGTTGTTACTACACCACCACCGAAATTAGTAAATGTATAATCTACTGTTGTTGATTCAAAAGTGATGGGTAACAGCACAGGATCTAAAATTATAAATGTCTTTGTAAATTGTGTGGTTGCAGCACCACCACTTAATGCTACCACTTTTACAATGTATGTTCCTACAGCGGTATAGGTATGGCTAACAGTTTCTCCTTCTAAAAATGATTTGGGTACTTCATTAGCAACATCGCCAAAATAAACCTGAAAATATGTTTCATACAATGCTTTGGCAGAAACGTTCACTTTAAATTTATTTGCTGCATCTATAACAGCCGTTACTTCTAAATTTTCCGGGGCCTTAAAAGATACGGTCAGGCTCTGGGTTGTTTCGGTTGTTTTTCCGTTTACAGCATGGCTTACCATTCTTACTTTGTAAACGCCTTCTTTATAGGTGTGCTGGGTATTTTGCCCTGCTGTTACTTTTGCAGGAACAGTGGTGGCATCGCCATAATAAATATCATATAATACGCCGCCTTCGCCATTTGGTGTGATGGTTACAACCCCGGTATTATCCTGGGTAATACTAAACAGGGCTGATAATTTTGCGGGTGCCGCAGCAGCATCTACAAACGATAAATCGTTGTTCAGATCCTTTTTGCAGCCTATCACCAGCACCAGTAAAAATGTAATAGAAAAAAAATATTTTAATGCTTTCATTTTTAAATTTTTAAAAGTTAGAATTAGTATCCTGCATTTTGGGTAAGCCCCGACACATCAATTTCAGATTGCGGGATAGGGAACACTTCATTTTTACCGGGTTTAAACCCAGTAATTTTTGAGGCAGCCTGCCCTGTTCTTACCAGGTCAAAAAAGCGTTCCCCTTCCATAGCCAGCTCTAACCTACGCTCATCCAAAATAGCCTGTGTTAATGCCGCACCGGATAAATTAATATCATGTGCATTATCTCCAAATGCACGCCGGCGTACTAAGTTTAAATAAGTTTGACCCTTTGTACTATTTGAAGCAGTTGCTTTACTGTTTGCCTCAGCAGCCATTAGTAAAACATCGGCATAGCGTATGGTTCTGAAATTATTCTTATAGTTGAGTTCTATCTGGCCCGAGGTTTCTCCTTTTCTTGGCAGATATTTTTGATTGTACAGCCCTGTATTTTTATAAGGCGCTACCTGGTAAGTAATATTAAAAGAAGGATTGGCATTTTTATATGCTTCTATATCCAGCACGGTAACATCTTTTCTTTTATCACCGGCAGCATAAGCAGCAGCTAAATTTTGCGTAGGCAGGTTGGTGCTCCAGCCAGCGGCATAAGGCATAGCTTCAGAACCATTCAAACCCCTGATACCACATTGCTGTACCGAATAATTTCCCTGACCTCTTGTAACACCACCCCAGTTATAATAAGGAGAACCATTTGAATATTGTATTTCAAAAACAGACTCCGGGCCATTTTCGCCGGCCGATAAAAAGATGGAACCAAAATCCGGTACCAGGCTAAAAGCATTGGGGGTAATCACATTGTCCAGCATTGCTGCCGCAGCATCAAATTTATTTTGATACAATAACACTTTACCCAATAAAGCCTGCGCTGCATATTTTGTTACTCTTCCTTTTTGTGATTGTACGGCAGGCAATACCGCAATAGCATTGGTAAGATCCAATTCAACCTGTTTGTAAACATCAGCTTTAGCTGCCCGTTTTAGTGTTTTAGATTCTGATAAACCCAATCTTTTATCTGTAAATAAAGGCACATCGCCAAAAAACTTTACCAGGGTAAAATAATAATAAGCCCTTAAAAAATATACTTCTCCATAAAGTGCATCTTTACCGGCAAAATTTACTGTTTCGCCTGCAAGGTTTGTAGTTTTATATTGATACATATAATTGGCCCTGTTGATGCCTTCATAAGCGGCCTGCCACAATTCTGTAAGGGTAGAGTTAACAGGAGTATAAGTGTAGTCGTCTATCTGCTGCAAAGACAAAACATCGGAGGCATTTTCGCCACCGCTTACTGAATTGTCTGATGCAATATCTCCAACGGGTACGGCCTGATTTAACCATTGAATAGGCGTGTAAACACTTATTGCCATAGTTCGGTAATCTGTTTCGGATTTTAAATAATCCAGTTCGGTAATTTTAAAATCTTCATGAGGGTTATAATCCACCCATTTTTTGCAGGAAGTAAAAATTACGGTAAACAAAAACAAGGTCAGTATTTTAATATTTATATTCTTCATTGTAGTATTTTTTTTGGTTGAAGATTTACAGTTTAATATCAATTCCCACGGCATAAGTTCTGGCTTGCGGATAAGCGCCACGATCTACACCTGTATCCAGAATACCACCGGCTATTTCCGGATCGTACCCTGAGTATTTCGTAAACGTGTAAGCATTTTTTACCTGCGCATAAATCCGCAATCTGCTGAATATTTTTTGTGTTATTGATGCCGGGAATGTGTAACCCAACTGCAGGTTTTTAATTTTTACAAAAGAACCGTCTTCCACGTACCTGTCAGATACCCTGATATTACTATTGGCATCGGTAAATGAATACCTGGGATTTCTTGCATCATTGGTGCTGCCTTCGCCAGTCCATCTTGACAGTACAGACCTGTATTTATTAGAGTAGTTTGCATTTCTTTCATAAGCACGGTAAATATCATTGCCTGAAGAAGCATAAGTAAATGCGGTAAAGTCAAAGTTTTTATATTCCAGGTTTAAGTTCCAACCCATAGTGAATTTGGGAAATGGATCGCCGATTTTTGTTTGATCGGCAGCCGTGATTTTTCCATCCCCGTTTACATCTACAAAACGTATATCGCCGGGCTGTGCGCCTGATTGCGCCGGTGATTTAGAAATATCTGCAACGTTCTGAAAAAGTCCATCGGTTTTATACCCGTAAAAATAACCGGGTGTAAATCCTTTTTCAAAAACCGTTACACTTTGAGATTGACCATTAAAATAATAACCTCCAAATACTTTTGCTGTTCCATCGCTGTTGGTAGCAGTAACTATATTTTTAGCAGTAGTGAAGGTGAGGGAAGTATTAAGTTTAAATGATTTACCAATAGTTTCATTATATCCTAAAGTGATATCTGCTCCGTTGCTTTTGGTAGAACCGATATTAGCAGTAGGAATAGGGACGGTACCCAGGTACAAGGAGGCAGAAGGTGTAAATAATAAACCATCTACTTTTTTCTGAAAATAATCTGCCGATAAGGAGAATTTATTTTTATAAAAAGTAAGATCAAACCCAGCATTCGATTGCAATTGTTTTTCCCACCTTAAAGCATTGTTTGCAGCTGAACCCACGGTTGAACCGGAATAAAAAACATCGCCAAAAGTGTAACCATTGCTATTGGCTGTAGGGCCATAACTTGGGCCGCCCGTGGTAATCACTACCGACTGTGGAGTCACATTTTCATTTCCTATAGAGCCATAGCTACCCCGCAATTTTAAATAATTGATAAAATCAGAATGAAAGAAATTTTCTTTTGTAACTACCCAGCCCAATGAACCGGAAAAGAAGTTTGCGAATTTATTATCTACGCCAAAAGCATAAGAGCCATCACGACGGGCGGTGAATGACGCTAAATACTTCTCCCGGTAATCATAATTTATCCTGCTGAAATAAGAAAGGTTTCTCCGGAAATATTGATAGTAATACCCGGTAAGGGCATTTGTATTTGTAGCCGTATTATTGCCAACAGCAGAAGTAAAGTCAGCAAATTCCCAGGAGTTAAATGGCACATCCTGGCGACTGGCACCGGCTGCATTTCCTGATGTTTTAGCAATAGAAAAACCAAGCACGGTTTCAAAATGATGATCATCTCCAACTTTAAAATTATAATTGGCAAAGGTTTCGGAGGTCCAGTTAAAGTTGCTTGATTTTTGCTGGGACACACTGTTGTGTTTTCCCAAAACTCCCGACCCATCGGCATTCATAGAATTATCTACATTATTGGCACCATAAAATACCAGCGGATCAAAACTTTTTGCATTGCCATCGTATTTGGTATAGCCAAAACGGGTAGTTAGTTTAAGATCTTTTATAAACTCATACTGCAATTCAAACTTGCCATATAATTTATTGCCGGTATTTTTATTGTAGGTATTATCCAGCTTGGTAAGCGGATTAAATATTTCTGATAACAGGAGATTACTGTACCCATATTTGCCTGCGGTATTGGGAACATTATTATTTACAGATACAGTTGGATCAAAATTTAAAGCGCTACCGATTACACTGTTAAATGAATTTTCCTGTACGCCTTTTCCATCAAGAATAACGCCTGTGGTATTTAATATGAATTTTAATTTTGAGGTGAGGTCAAAGCTAAGGTTAGCCGTAAAGTTGCTTCTGTCAAACCTGGATTTATCATTTCCTCCAACGATACCTCCCTGGTTTAAAAAACCGGCAGAAAGAAAATAAGACAACTTATCACTTCCACCACGGGCAGAAATATTATGCGACTGCAGCGGTGCCCGGTGAAAAATTTCTTTTTGCCAATCAGTACCAACGCCAAGAACAGAAAGATCAGGAAAAATAACATTGCCGCCAGCTACTGTACTGCCTTCGTTTATTATAGCCGCATATTCTGTGGCATTTAAAACACCGATGGTTTTAGCTACTTCCTGCATACCATAATTGCTGCTCAGTGTTATTTCTGTTTTCTGATTTTTTCTGCCAGCTTTTGTGGTTACTACAATTACGCCATTGCCGCCTTTTACACCATAAATAGCGGTGGTAGCTGCATCTTTTAATACATTGATGGATTCTATGTCAATAGGGTTAAGAGAATTGAAATCTGTAAGTGTTTGAGGTACTCCATCAATAATTACTAATGGATCTGTACCGGAAAAAGAAGGTATCCCTCTTATTAATACTGTTGGCGTGGACCCTGGTGATCCGTTTTGAATTACACTTACACCAGATGCTCTGCCCTGCAAGGCTTCTTCAACCCGTACAGGTCTCAGCTTTTCAATATCTACAGCTTTTACAGCAGAAATTGCCCCGGATACTTTAGTTAGTTTCTGCGTACCGTAACCAATAACAACTACATCATTTAAAAAGCTGGAGGCGCTTTCTTCCATTAAAATTTCCACTCCGGTATTGTTGCTGCCTACAACGTACTCTACCGTATTCATTCCTGTAAAACTTATTATTAGCGTAGCACCTTTTTTTGGAGCAGTAATTGAAAAATTACCCTCTGCATCTGTGGCTACAGCCAAAGAACTGCCTTTTACAGCTACGGTTGCGCCACTTAATATGGTGGCAGTTGCTTTGTTTTTTACCTTACCGGTTACGTGATAATCCTGTGCAAAAGCATAGTTGAAGATGCTGCAAATTAGAAATGCAACATTTAATGCTGCTAATTTTGGCTTCATAAACAATCGTTTTAGTTTTACTAATAGCTTTCATTTTCAGAGCGAAAATGAAGAATGTAAATATATTCAGCTCCATCTCATCACCCTAATAATTACCCACATCATTACTACATCAAAAAATAAAAAAACCTTAATTACAGGCTATTTTAACTACATCAATACTACATCAATGCTTTTTTCTTACTTTCACAATGCCTTAATTAAGCTTAATGGTTTATAAAATTTTATTTATTCTATTATTTCCTATAGCCGGGTATTGCCAAAATACTATTGGCCTGCCTGATGTAATTAATTATTCCAAAGGATCATATAATGCCGGTTTACAAAACTGGGATATTAAGCAGGATAAAAATGGCCTTATTTACATAGCCAATAATGAAGGGCTATTAAGTTATGACGGTAAATATTGGACGCTCTACTCATTACCTAATAAAACGATTGTAAGATCTGTTGAAATTAGCGTGGATAATAAAATTTATGTAGGTGGCCAGGATGAGTTGGGCTATTTTTCACCGGCGGAAAACGGGAAATTGATATACACTTCACTTACCCGCTTTATTCCGGAAAAAGACAGGGCTTTTGGAGATGTGTGGGATATTGCTTCTTTTAAAAATGATATTTTTTTTCGTACCGCTAATAAAATTATAAAGATTACGAATGAGGCTGTTTCGGTATTTAAAGCTCCGTCTGAATGGTCGTATATGGGCGTTTGTAATGGCCATTTATATGCTCATGATTATGCAAACGGGTTATTGATTTTTGAAAATAACGTTTGGTCGCCTTTGCCGGTTATAAATAAATTGCCGGTTAACGATCCGGTAACAGCCCTGCTTCCCCTGCAGAAAGGCAGTATTTTAATTACTACGCTTAAGAATGGTTTATTTATGCTTACCAATGAGGGCATTTCTCCAATAACTTCTACCGCAATATCTGATATTGCAAAAGAAAGAATTTATGCTGCTACGAGCATAAATGATGAGTGGCTTGCTCTGGCTACCAATAACGGAGGAGTTTATATTATTGACAGAAAAGGGCAGCTTATTCAGCGTTTTTCAAAAACCGAAGGGCTGCAAAATAATAATGTACTCAGTATTTTCCTGGATAAGCAAAGTAACTTATGGCTTGGTTTGGATAATGGCATTGATCTGATAGCTTATAACAGTGCCATAAAACATATAACACCTAATTCGCAGGATGGATCGGGCTATACAGCTATTATTCATAACAGTTACTTATACACCGGTACCTCTGCCGGATTATTTAGTGTACCATTACAACAAATGCAGGATTTAAGTTTTAGCAAGGGCATTTTTTCTCCTGTTTCCAATACAACAGGGCAAACCTGGGGCCTGGCAGAAATTAACGGAAATCTTTTACTAGGCCATCATGAAGGTGCTTTTATTATTAAGGAAAATACGGCTCAGCCCATTTTTTCTACAACAACAGGCTTTTGGAATTTTGTACCCATGTCTGCTGTATTTCCATCTGCCAAAATAGTGGCGGGCAATTATAAGGGCCTTACATTTTTTAATTACAGCAACAACTCCTTTTCATACGCTGAAAATGTTCCCGATTTTAATGAATCATCCAGGTTTGTTGCAATAGATAAATATGATAATATTTGGGTCTCGCATCCCTATCATGGCGTTTACAAAGTAGCAGTTACAACAGACGGCAAATATAAAACACAACTTTATACTTTTAAAAACGGCCTTCCCTCCACGCTTAACAACCATGTATATAAAATAAAAAACGAAGTAGTTGTTGCTACAGAAAAAGGTATATACACTTATAACACAACTAAAGATATTTTTGAGCCATCCGATTTTTATAAAAATATTTTTGGGCAGCAAAGTCTGCGTTATTTAAAAGAAGATACAGAAGGTAATATCTGGTTCATCCACGAAAAAAATTTAGGCGTGGTAGATATGTCTGCTAAAAGTCCGGCAATTATTTACCTGCCGGAGTTAAATAATAAAATGCTGAGTGGCTTTGAATTTATTTATCCTGTCAATGAAAAAAATATTTTTATCGGCGGAGAAAAAGGCTTCTTTCATCTCAATTATGAAAAGTATAAAAAAAATGTAGCAGAACTTGTAATACAGATAAGAACAGTAAGAATAACAGACAAAAAAGACAGTATTTTATTTGGTGGTTATTTTACTAATGTAAATGAAAAACAAATTCAGGCTGAAAACAAGGTTCCGGAAATTGATAATAATTGGAAAACGATTCATTTCGAATATGCTTCGCCACTGTTTGGCCAGCAAACTAACCTGGAGTATAGCTTTAGACTCCGCGGCTTTAATAATACCTGGGCTGAGTGGTCCGGCAAATCAGAAAAAGAATATACCAACCTGCCGGCAGGTACTTACATTTTCGAGATCAGGGTGCGTAATAATTTAGGGAATGAGTCTTCCACAGTTGCTTATAGTTTTAAAATTCTTCCGCCCTGGTATCAATCCACCGGGGCATATACCGTTTACTTTTTATTATTCTGCGTAGCTGCTTTTTGGTTATATAAATGGCAGCGAAATAAATTTTACCGGCAGCAGGCTAAATACGAAGAAGAACAAAAAAAACTGAAGTACCTGCATGATCTGGAAATAAATAAAGCCTCCAATGAATTAGTATCGCTGAGAAATGAAAAGCTGCAGGGAGAAATTGATTTCAAAAATTCTGAACTCGCCACCTCAGCCATGCACCTGGTTCAAAAAGGCGAATTACTTACGAGGATAAAAGCAGAGCTTAACCAGATGATGAAGGCCGTGGATAATGACAAAGCTGTAAATGAGCTGAAGAAAATGATAAAAGTTTTAAGTGAAGACGACAGGATTGATAAAGACTGGGAGCATTTTACCCAACACTTTGATAAGGTGCACAGCGATTTTGTAGTACGGCTAAAAGAAAAACATGCTGCTATCAGTGGAAATGAATTGAAGCTATGTGCCTATTTGCGCATGAATTTATCTACCAAAGAAATTGCCCAGCTCATGAACATTTCTATAAGAGGAGTTGAGATAAGCCGCTACCGCCTGCGCAAAAAATTGGGTATTACATCAGCAGTAAATCTTTTTGAATACCTGATAAAAATGGAGTAGCAGTATTATTTTTTACAAGCGCTGTCTTATCAACTTTACTAAAAATAATTAACGGTAAATTCATTATCTGTCCGAAAGAAAATAATTTTAAATTGCAGTAATCTGCGGGAGAAAAACTACTTGAAAAGGTTATAACAATAAAATAATTTTACACTAAAAAAAAT
This sequence comes from Bacteroidota bacterium, assembly GCA_031367625.1. Taxonomy (GTDB): domain Bacteria; phylum Bacteroidota; class Bacteroidia; order Chitinophagales; family Chitinophagaceae; genus Ferruginibacter. Next base: position 2,444 of record JANLQE010000159.1, on the reverse strand, counting down.
AATCATGACAAAAGAAATCTGGCTTAACCTGCCTGTTAAAGACATTAATAAATCAAAAGCATTTTTCAATAAACTTGGATTTTCTTTTAATGAAAAACAGGGCAACAGCCAGGACTCTGCCTGCTTACTCGTAGGAGATAAAAATTTTGTAGTAATGCTTTTTTTAGAAGCTACTTTTAAAAGTTTTACCAGAAACAATAATGCAGATACAGCCCTTGCTACCGAAGTATTAATTTCAATAGATGCAGAAAGCAGGGAAGAAGTAGATGAAATGGCTAAGAAAGTTATGGAAGCCGGTGGTACAATTTTTGGCCAGCCCGATGAAAAACAGGGCTGGATGTATGGCTGCGGCTTTGCCGACCTGGATGGCCACCGCTGGAATGTATTGTATATGGACCTTAGCAAAATGCCCAAAGCATCATAATAAACAGTATGAAAATAAATACTGCAAAATGCAATACTTATTGACAGCTCAACATTAAAATTTATACATGCAAATCTTTTGAATGCGGGATTGTTGTGCTTTTGTATGAACCCTGTTAAATACTCTTGGTGACCCGCTTAATTTTAAAGTAAATTAACGATGAGTTTTATTTGGTACAGCAGAATTAGTTACTTTAGCTAAAAACCTTTAATGCCATTAAGCTGGAATGAAATTAAAACCCGTGCTTTAGCTTTTAGTAAAGAATGGAAAAATACTGAGCATGAAGAAGCCGATGCAAAACCTTTTCTGGTTGAATTTTTAAACATATTTGGCATAAGGCAAAACCGCATTGCCAGCTTTGAGCATAGAGTAAAAAAGCTAAGTGAGGCGGATGGTTACATTGACCTGCTTTGGAAAGGCATGCTGCTGGTAGAAATGAAAAGCCGTGGCAAAGACCTTGATAAAGCCTACCAACAGGCAAAAGATTATTGCCATGGCCTTAAAGATCATGAGTTGCCCAAACTCATTATGGTTTGCGACTTTGAAAAGTTTATTGTGTTTGATGAAGAAGGAAACAAAAATGAATTTTTATTAAAAGACCTTGTAAAGCATGTACATGTTTTTGCGCTTATAGCCGGTTATCAAAAAAGAACATACAAAGAACAGGACCCCGTAAACATACAGGCAGCCGAACGCATGGGCAAGCTGCATGATAAATTAAAGGCAATTGGTTACGATGGGCACAACCTGGAACTTTACCTGGTACGTTTGCTTTTTTGTTTGTTTGCCGATGATACCGGCATATTTGAACCCGGTATTTTTCATGAATGGATAGATAATAAAACAACTGAAGATGGCAGCGACCTTGCTGCCAATATTTCGCAACTGTTTCAGGTATTAAATACACCCGAAGATAAAAGGTTGAAAGTACTGGATGAAAGCCTTGCCGCATTTCCTTATATAAACGGAAAACTGTTTGAAGAAACCCTGCCCATTGCCGCTTTTGACAGCCAGATGCGTAAACAGTTATTGGATTGCTGTGCATTAAACTGGGGCAAAATTTCACCGGCAATTTTTGGGTCGTTGTTTCAAAGTGTAATGGATGAAAAAGCAAGAAGGAATTTAGGTGCTCACTACACCAGCGAAAAGAATATTTTAAAATTGATTAAGCCATTATTTCTTGATGATTTATGGAAAGAATATGAAACCATAAAAAATGATAAAAAGAAGCTGCAAAAACTGCACGAAAAAATAAGTAAGCTGCGTTTTTTAGACCCCGCCTGTGGTTGTGGCAACTTTTTAATTATAGCTTACCGGGAGTTGCGTTTGCTTGAACTGGAAATAGTAAAAACATTATTAAAAGGGCAACAGGTAACCAGCATTAATGATTATTTTTTAATAGATGTAGATCAGTTTTACGGAATAGAATATGAAGAGTTCCCCAGCCAGATAGCCCCTGTGGCCATGTGGCTGATGGATCATCAACTTAATGCCATGGCCAGTTTGCAGTTTGGCGAATATTATAAACGTATCCCCTTAAAGAAAAGTGCAACCATTATACATGGGAATGCTTTAAGGATTGATTGGCAAAGCTTAATTGAGCCTATGCCATGGGAGAAGCATTCTACACGCTACCATTATATTTTGGGCAATCCTCCGTTTATTGGGCACCAGTGGAGAACTGATGAACAAATGAAAGATATGGATTTAGTTTTTGGAGATTCTAAAAGGGCAGGAAGATTAGATTATGTAGCAGCATGGTATATTAAAGCTGCAAAGTACTTGCAGGAATATCAAAGTGAAGAAAAAGATTTACCAAAAACTAAAGTTGCTTTTGTAAGTACAAATTCAATTTCTCAAGGAGAACAGGTTGGCATTTTATGGAATGAGCTTTTTAATAAGTATAAAATAAAAATTCATTTTGCACACAGAACTTTTAAATGGAGTAATGAAGCCAAAGGAAATGCCGGAGTTCACGTTGTAATAATTGGATTTTGTAATAGCGAAGTTCAATCGAAAA
>JANLQE010000150.1:0-13210 GCA_031367625.1 Bacteroidota bacterium | reverse complement strand
ACCACTTCTACCAGCTTCATAATATTTGCGGGATTAAAAAAGTGCATTCCCACTACTCTTTGAGGATGCGGAATATTTTTTTGAATGGCTGATATGGAAAGAGAAGAAGTATTACTGGCTAAAATAGTTTTAGCATTATTAAGATTTGCCAGCTTTGTAAAAATATCTTCTTTAGCTTCTATCTTTTCTATGATGGCTTCTATAACTATATCTGCAACGCAATCATTCATTGAAGAACTAAATACAATGCGATGCAGAATTTCAACTTTTTCTGCAGGAATGATTTTTTGTTTTTCTACTAAAAAATCGAGATTGTTATTAATGAGTGTTTTTGCCCTGGTAACAACAGTTTCATTAATATCAAATAAAACAACATTAAAATTATTTTGTGCGGCTGCTAAGGCAATACCGCTGCCCATTGTACCGGCACCCACCACGCAAACATTTTGTATCATGCAGCAAAAATAAAAACTGCCGGGCGATTTTCCTGTTTTCTTTTAAAGCTTCACCCCAGCCCACTCCAAAAGAGAGGGGAAGATAAAAAGAGAACCTTCATCCCGGCAGCGGGTATTTTAAAACCAAAAAATAAATTTATTGCTTTGTTTTATCTGCTTCTGCTTTTGCTTCTGCTTTCATTTTTTCATTTGCTGTAATTATAAACTGTACACGCCTGTTCAACGCCCTGTTTGCATCAGTTGTGTTCTCTGCTTTTGGCTGAGTTTCGCCATACCACTTAGTGATGAGCCGTGATGGGGAAACGCCTGCTGCCTTTAAATGATTTGCAACAGCGTCTGCTCTTCTTTGCGAAAGCCCCATATTGTAAGAAGCGGTTCCCACATTATCTGTATGCCCTTCTATCAGAATATTTGTTTCCGGATATTCAGCAAATATTTTTTGCAATTTATCCAATGCCAGCCTGGAATTGGCACTGATATTATATTTATTTGTTTCAAAATAAACACCGGCTTTGCTTCCATCAGGATTATTTTCATCAAAAGTTACATTAATACCTTCCCCAATCCGCTCTACTTTTGCTCCGGGTATTTCTGTTTTAATCTTCTCTGCCTGCCTGTCCATTTTATTACCAATAATACCACCGGCAACACCACCAACTACAGCACCTAAAATAGCACCAAGAGCGGTATTCTTTTTGTTTCCTGTATTATTTCCAATTACCCCGCCAATTACTGCACCACCTGCTGCACCTATTATTACTCCTTTATCCTGTTTGCTGGTTCTTTTTGTAGCATCACATCCGCTTGCAATTACCATAATAGATGCCGCCAGTAATATTGTATTTTCAAATAAATTTTTCATGTGCTTAGTTTATAGTTTAGGTTTATTAATTTTTTACAAAGTTGTAAATAAATGAAGCGGGCCTGCCTTCAAAAATTATATCATTTTTTAATTGCATGCTGCTGTTATCTATTTTTACAATAGTAAATCTATAGCCGCCGCCGGCTTCATCTATTTCTTTTAATTTACTGTCAAGCCTTTTAAACTGCAGTAATTTTTGCTTGCCGGTTGCCTCGTAAATAGACCAGCGTATATCCCGTTTAATAGCAACACACTCGCCGGCATTTTTTGCAATGCTGTAACTGCCCAGGCTATTATTCTGGTTAAAACTCCAACTGCTGCCTACAAAGCAATTAAAATCTGCTTCATTAAAAACCTGAGCTTTTACTTTGCCGGTAATACCTTCTGTAACTACAGTTTGTAACTGCCAATGGCCATTGATAGAATTTTTGTAACTGCGTGCTTCTTTAGATGTAGCACAGGATGCAAACAACATAATTACGATAATGCTGCTGAAGAGTAGATTTGTTCTTTTCATTGTGGTTGTGGTTTTGGTTAAATAGTATAAGTGAATTTTCAATTTTAATGCCAAATATTTTTTTATACACTTTGCTGCATAACAAATAGCGATTAATGTATATACCCGCAATTATTGTTGAATTATGAATTAAAGACGAATGGCTGCCGGATAGCAGCGTAAAGCAAGCGCAGCGATGCTTGCAGCGTATAGCCGGAACTGCTGCTGATTATTGTATATGGATGAAAGCCCCCAGCTTTGTATTATAAATTTATTTTAATAAGCCGCCGTAAACTGTTTTAAAAACCGGATATCATTTTCGCTGAAGAGGCGCAGGTCTTTTATCTGGTAACTAAGCATGGTAATTCTTTCTACACCCATGCCAAAGGCAAAGCCGGTGTATTTATTACTGTCAATACCACAATTATCCAGCACTTTAGGATGCACCATACCGCAACCTAAAATTTCTACCCAACCAGTTTTTTTACAAACACTGCAGCCGGTACCGCCGCATATCAGGCAACTGATATCCATCTCTGCACTTGGTTCTGTAAAAGGAAAATAAGACGGGCGAAAACGGACTTTTACACCGGTCCCAAACATTTCCTGTACAAAAAAGTAGAGGGTCTGTTTAAGATCTGCAAACGAAACATTTTCGGCGATGTATAATCCTTCTACCTGGTTAAAAAAACAATGTGCTCTTGCACTGATGGTTTCGTTTCGATAAACACGGCCGGGGCATATTATACGCAATGGCAAAATACCTTTTTCCATTTCCCGTATCTGCACACTGCTGGTATGGGTACGCAATAGCCATGCAGGGTTTTGATTGATGTAAAAAGTATCCTGCATATCCCGGGCAGGGTGATTTTCCGGAAGATTAAGGGCAGAAAAATTATGCCAGTCATCTTCTATTTCCGGGCCTTCTGCTACAGCAAAACCAAGCCGGTGAAATATAGAAATTATTTTATTCTGCACAATACTGATGGGATGGCGGGAACCTAACGGTAAGGGATAGCCGGGCAGGCTTAGGTCAATATTGTTGTTGGTTGTTGGTTCGCCGTTGCCAGTTGAAGCCTTAAGCACTTCGAACTTTTCTTCCACAAACAGTTTAAATTCATTCAGCAACTGGCCGGCTTCCCGTTTTTTATCGGGCGCTACATTTTTCATTTCGCCCATGATGGTTTTTACAAGGCCTTTTGTACCAAGGTATTTTATGCGGAAAATTTCCAGCTCATCTTTATCTGCAGCCCTGGCCGCATTCAATTCATTTTTATACTGTTCTATCTGTGCTAATAAATTTTGCATGGCGCAAAGATAATGAGGAATGGTGAATGGAAAATAATCATCAGTCAACAGGGTCATTGGCCACTCACTTATTTGATTTAAAGATTATTTTGTAAACAGCAATTAAAATCGATTTTTGTTCTGATAGCTTTGCCGGGTATGAAACGGTTATTATTTTTCTTTATCCTGCTTACAAATTCAGCATTTGGGCAAAATATCTTTAAAGCAATAATTAAGGATGATAATACCAAAGAAATTTTGCGGGGTGTTTCGGCCATAGCAGACAGCTTACAATTGAAGAATGTATCTGCCGAAAAAGGATTGCCAATGGTCAATTATATAAGATTTCACAAAACATATAACAGTAATAACAGATTATTTAATAATTTTAATTTCTAAACCTATAAACTATGGCATTCTTTAAATCGGGCAACCCGGCCCTATCAGAAAAAAAATTCAGCAGTACTGTATTAGATAATATAGTGAGTTATGAAAACGCTATGACGGTAAGGGGTACACTGAATAAATTTGGCTTTTTATTTTTAATGGTGCTTGGCACTTCTTTTTATTCGTGGAAAGAGTTTGCAGACGGCGGTAATGTAACCCCGCTTATTTTAACCGGTGCCATTGGCGGCCTGATTGTAGCTATTGTTATCAGTTTTAAAAAAGAATGGGCACCTTACCTGGCTCCGCTGTATGCATTGCTTGAAGGATTATTTATCGGCGCTATTTCATCTATGTATAACAATGCCTTTGCAGCAAAAGCGCCCAACCTTATCATGAATGCTGTGGGCCTTACTTTTGGCGTAGCCATAGCAATGTACCTGCTGTATAGTTTTAAAATAATAAAAGCAACAGAAAAATTTAAATCAGTGATCATCACCGCTACGGTGGGCATTGCCATATTTTATGTACTGGTAATGGTACTGCGTATGGTTGGCTACGATAACATGCCTTTTCTTCATGAAGGCAGTACATTCGGTATCATTTTTTCTTTGTTTGTGGTAACCATTGCAGCCCTTAATTTAATTTTAGATTTTGATATGATAGAAAGAGGTGCAGAAATGGGCGCACCAAAATACATGGAATGGTATGGCGCTTTCGGATTGATGGTAACCATCGTATGGTTGTACCTGGAAATTTTAAGATTGCTTGCCAAAATAAGCAGTAAAAGATAAATTTTTATAAACATTGATTTTAAATAAAGAGTTGCCTGATAATTTCCGGCGGCTCTTTTTTATGTTATACCCGTTTTAAAAAACAAACAATGTTTACTTAACTTTAAATTATGTTTAAAATAAAATATTATTCTTTTGCTTTCATATACATGTTACTGCCTTTTTTTATACATGCACAAAATTTTGGTGGCAACCCATCCGGCATACATTGGAAACAAATTAATACCCAGAAAGCCCGTGTTATTTTTCCTGCCGGATTAGACAGCCAGGCTAACCGGTTGCATAATATTGTAACATTGCTGAATACTGCAACCACTGCTACCATTGGCGATAAGCAACGTAAATGGAATATCATTTTACAGAATCAAACAACTATACCAAATGCTTACGTACGCCTTGCGCCGGTAATGAGCGAACTTAATATGACGGCTCCTCAGGATAATTTTTCTACCGGCAGCCTGCGCTGGGATGATAATTTAATAATACATGAGAACAGGCACATGCAGCAGCTAAGTAATTTTAATAGAGGTTTTACCAAACTGTTTTCTTTTTTTCTTGGGCAGGAGGGGCAGTTGCTGGCCAACGGGATAACTATACCTGATTATTTTTTTGAAGGCGATGCCGTATGGCAGGAAACCCTGGTGAGTACACAGGGCCGGGGCCGCATGCCCAATTTTTATAATGGTTTTAAATCTTTGTGGTTAGCGCATAAAAATTATAGCTGGATGAAATTACGCAGCGGTTCTTATAAAGATTATACACCCGATCATTATCAACTGGGCTATCAGTTGGTTGCGTATGGCTATGCAACTTATGGAGAAGATTTTTGGAGAAAAGTTACTGATGATGCAGTGCATTTTAAAGGATTATTTTTTGCATTTAATAAAGCCATTGAAAAATATTCAGGCAAAACTTATAAGCAGTTCAGACAGGATGCACTTGCTTTTTTTAAAACACAGTCTTTTACTTTCCCTGATAAAAATATTGAGCCACTTAATTATATAACCGGCATCCGCAAAAATAATGTTACAGATTATCTTTTCCCCAATTATATAAGTGACGACAGCATTTTGATTACGAAAAAATCTTATACATCATTGAATACATTTTACCTTTTAAATAATGGAAAAGAAAAAAAGATAAGCGTAAAAAACACCGTGATAGATGATTATTATTCTTACAATAATGGAAAAATCGTGTATGCTTCTTACCAATCAGATCCGCGGTGGGGCAACAGGGATTACAGCGTACTGCAGCTACTGGATATAAAAACTCATAAGCAAAAACAATTAAGTTTTAAATCAAAATATTTTTCACCGGATATAAACACAGATGCTGCAGAGATCATTGCGGTGCAGGTAAAGCCCGATGGAACAAACAGCCTGCACCGCATCAACGCCAATACCGGCGCATTGATCATGCAACTTCCCAACCCTGATAATTATTTTTTCACCCAAACAAAATACATCAATTCCAATAGCGCTGTTTCTGCAGTCAGAAATCCGGAAGGTAAAATGGCATTGGTAAAAGTTGATCTCAATAATGGCTCTACAGAAAATATTACTCCGTTTACCTTTAATGTATTGGGTTATCCTTTTGTAAAAGGAGATACCGTTTATTTTAGTGCTATGAATGGTAATGCTGATAAAGTTTTTGCGGTAAACATGATAAATAAAAAAATAAGCAGGGTGATAAATAACAGCAACGGAATCTACCACCCTGTTGTAAATTCCAAAGCAGAAATACTGATTTCTGCTTTTACCGCAGAGGGTAGCCGCCTGGCAAAAATTAATATTTTTCCGGTAGCATGGCAGCAAATTTCTGCTGATGAATTTGCGAAAGTAACAGACCTGTATTCTGCTGCTGCATTAAAAAGAACCGGTGCAGGGGCTTTGTATAATCTACAGCAAGAGAAAATAAAAGTTACAGATTATAAAAAGTCTTTTCAGCTTTTTAATTTTCATAGCCGCCGGCCTGTATTGGCCGAACCTGAATATGGTTACGAATTTTATAGTGATAATGTGCTCAGCAGTTTCAGTAACAATTTATCTTATACCTATAACCGAAATGAACAAAGCCATACCATTGGCTTTAATGGCGTATTTGCAGGGTGGTTTCCCGTATTAAGCCTGGGTACCGAAGCCGGCTTTAACCGTACTATTGATACTGCTTTGGGTAAAACTATAAAATTTAATTCTGCTAAATTAAAAGCCGGTATTGCTGTTCCGCTAAATTTTACTGGTGGCAGAACCAATAAATATTTAAATGTGGGCGGCGGTTATAATGCAGAGCAATTATATTATCGTGGCATTGGTAAAAATATTTTAACCAACAAAGCCCTTCAGTATGCGAATGCATTTTTAATTTTCAGCAATGCAGTCAGGCAGGCAAAGCAGCAGGTAAATCCCCGGTGGGCACAAAGTATTTCTACAAGTTACCGCCATGCTTTTACCTTTAGAGACAGCCGTAAATTTGTTGGCACCACCAACTTTTATTTTCCGGGATTATTTGTCAACCACAGTATTGTGCTGCAGGGTGCATTTCAAAAAAGAGATAGCCTTCCGGATATTTTCAGCAATACTTTTCCTTATTCCAGAGGATACCTGGCGCTCAGTACCCGCCGCATGTATAAGCTGGGTATTAATTACCAGTTGCCGGTTTTATATCCCGACTGGGGCTTTGCAAATGTGATCTTTTTTCAGCGCATCAGGGCTAATGCATTTTATGATTATACCAATGCCCGGGCAAGATTGAACACGGTACTAACTGAAATCATTAACCGCAGTACCGGCACGGAAATTTTCTTTGATACCAAAATCTGGAATTCATTGCCCGTTAGTTTTGGTGTGCGGTATTCCCGTTTACTGGATACTGATCTTCGTAACCCCGGATCGGTGAACCGGTGGGAGTTTATTGTGCCGGTTGGGTTTATTCCTAATTAAAATATTGAATAAATAATTTGGCTTTTAATACGGTAAAAACGCTATAATAAATTTCTGTTACCGGCATTTTAACTCAGCCATTATTTCTATCCTTAACCCTTAAAATTTTATCTAAAAAATAAAATAGTGTAGTTTAGGTTACAAAATCAACCGCATCATTTACAAATAAAGGATCAACATGGATGTCAGCAGCAGGTTTTCCGATGAAGAACTGATTAAAAGTTTGCAGAATGAAAGAGACAGCAACGAAGCCATCGGGTTTATGTACGATCATTTCTTTGGCAGCCTGAGCCGTTTTATTTTGAATAATCAGGGAAGCCTGCAGGATGCCGAAGATATTTTTCAGGAGGTAGTATTGAATTTTATTGCCTTGGTAAAGCTGAATAAATTCCGGGGCGAGTCCAGCATCAAAACCTTCCTGTTTTCACTTAACAGGTTTAGCTGGCTTAATGAATTGAAAAGAAGAGGCAGGTCTTTTACCAGGGAATTAAATTATGAGAAAGGGAAGGATGTTATTGAAACAGATATCAGCAACCAGATGATACAAAGAGAATCAACAGATCAGATAACTGCGCTGATGAACGATCTGGGAGAAACCTGCCGGAAAATTCTGCTGATGTTTTATTATGAAGACCTTTCTATGAAAGATATTCTTCAGCAACTTAATTATGAAAACGAACAGGTAGTAAGAAATAAAAAATATAAATGCCTGAAACAACTTGAAAAAATGATCAGTGATAAACCGTTATTAAAACAAACTTTAAAAAACTTATTACATGGATAATGATAAACAAGGCAGCACCAACAACCTGATGCGGTACATTGATAAAGAAATGACGGAGGATGAGCGGATAACATTTGAAGCTGAACTAAGCACAGACACTGAACTTAGCACAGAACTAAATAACCTGGAGATAGCAAAAAAAACAGTTATGCTTTATGGAATAAAACAGCAGATCGCTGCCATTCACAAAGAAAAAACAGCACTGGCAAAACAAGCACCTGTTATTAAAATACCTCCATACAAAAAGATAATCAGGTACAGCATTGCAGCAGCAGCCTGCATTATATTAATCTTTATTGGAATAAACCGGTATATTTTAAAACCTTCTGCAGCTGGTTTATTTACGGAACAATACATTCCCTTCGAAGCTTCCAGTACCCGTGGAGAAACGGCAGCAATAACAGCCATTGAAAACGCCTACCTGCAAAAAAATTACAAAGAAGTAATTAATTTATATAAAGCCACTTCATCAGCTACACCAACGCAAATGATGATGGCGGGTACAGCATATCTTGAAACAGGCAATACACCTGCTGCTATTGAAGCATTTCAATTATTGATAACACAAAACAAAGCTAATAACAGCGCCGCATACAATGATGATGCAATGAATTACCTGGCGCTGGCTTATTTAAAAAACAAAAATTATGATCATGCAATTCCGCTAATGGAAAAAATTAATGCCGATAAAGAAAATATATACAGTAATAAATTTACAGATGCTTATATCGGGCGTGTAAAAAAATTACAATCAAAATAGTTTTGTCTTGCTCTTTAGTTATCCCTGCGGAAAGCCGCGGGGATTTTTTTTTATAAAAGGTTACAAAAAATAACGCAGCGGTTACCAATATAAAAGCTTCACATTTAAAATTAAAAAAAATGAAAAACACTATTAAAGCCATTACCGCAGTTTTACTGCTAACTTCTATTATTCTTTATTCCTGCAAAAAAGAAAATTTTGCAGCTAATAACGCTGTTAGCCTCAGCAGCCCACACAGTGTAAAAATATTTCTTACCGATCATCAAACTCCTGTTTTCGACAGTGTTTTTATTGACATAAGGCAACTGGAAGTAAAAGTAGAAAATGATAGTCTGTCTAATGATGGATGGGTAAATGTTGCTATCAGGCCGGGGATTTATAATATTCTCCGCTTCAGAAACGGGCTGGATACTTTGTTTGCAACCGGCAAATTACCTAACGCAAAAATAAAAAAATTAAGGCTTACCCTCGGCAACGGAAACAGCGCAATGAAAAACAACCAGTCGTTCCCGTTACGCCTTCATGATAACGACCGGCAGGTGGTTGCAGATATGGATGAATCAAATTTTGAAATAGTTGCACCCGGCCAATTATTATTCTGGATTGATTTTGATGCAGCGGGTTCTATACAGGTGGATAACAGCGGCTCCGGCAACAATAATGGATACAGGTTAAAAGCGCATATCAAAACTTTTACCAAACATAAATCTGCAGGTATCGAAGGAAAGGTTTTGCCCCGGGCTGCTGATGCAATTGTAATGGCCATTAACGGAACAGATACAACCATGGCAATACCCGAAGATGAGGGTGGTGAATTTAAAATAATGGGATTGAAGGCGGGCACTTACAAAGTATTTTACAATGCGCAAAACGGTTACGCAGATACTACTTTATTAAATATCCAGGTAGTTAATAACGAAGACAAACATTTGCCCACCATAAATCTGCACCGGTAATTATAAAGAAAACTTATGAAAAACCAGTTGATTACCGTCCCGCTTTATTGCGGGACTTTTTTTTATAAATTAATAATCCAATCAGCATTATCACAAGCCCTGTAATGAGCCACCACCAGCAGAAAGGCTTTGTCTCCGGCTGATAGTTGCCAATAAAAATAAGTTGGGCCCAGTAATTAGGCGTTTTTAATGATGGCGGAATTTCGTTGCTGTTCAGCAGATCTGATTTTGCCAACTGAAGAGCCCGGTCTTTAGTAAAACCTTTATCTAAATAAAAATGTAAACGTTGGGTGATAAAGGCCGTTGTTTTATCCGCTGCTTTCCATAAAGAAGTAATAATATTGGGGCAGCCGGCATAAGCAAAAGCCCTGGTGATGCTCATCAATCCTTCGCCCTTTATCAATTGCCCGCTGCCGGTTTCACAGGCGCTCAAAATTATAAGATGTATAGAATCCAGGCGCAGATTGTATATTTCCTGTGCGTACAAAGTATATTCATCCACACTGTCTTTTTGCTGTGGGTAAAAGGCTATAAAAGATTTAAGCGGCAATGCATCATTAGCAGCCGCATGTGTGGCTAACTGTACTATCGGGTATTTATTTGCATACTCAATAAAATGCTGCTTGGTTGCTTCTTTATCATAAAAAACTTTTCCATTTAATTTAGCTACTTCTTCTTTTGAATAGGGAAGGCTGGTAAAATTGCTGCCAGAAATTTTTTCGGTAAATGGTGCAAATCCCAATGAAAGATTATCGTGGTTAAGCACGGCTTTTATTTCGCCAGGCTGCAGCAATGCTGTTGAAAATTGGTATTGCACTGCATAAGATTGCAGCAGGTATTTTTGGTGTTCATCCTGCAACACTTCAAAAGGAATATAATTTAACTCATCTGCCGGTATAATGATAAGCCTGGTTGTATTTTCCATTCCGGATAAAACAGGTTTTATAAGCGCCTGGTAAAGTTGGGAAGCGGGTTTCAATCCGGCATACCGTTCTGCCTGGTTCATGTTCTGAAGGCTGTTAATAAGCGCTCTTATATTTTTTGCAAAGTTGCTGTCAACAGGTTGCCGCACATAATAAAAACGATACTTGCTGATACAGAAAATAAGCATTTCATTTTCTGCAGGATGGTATGATAATAAAGTTGTTTTATCATCCAGCATTTGCTGCAGTTTTTCAATAGAGGGAATTTGAATAGAAGATTGAAGGCTGGCATAAAGAGGGTTGCTGTTTATCTGCTCCTGTATGCCGGCTAATTTTATTTCTTTATCCCTTATCTCATTGTTAATCCCTGCAAGTAAAGCACTATCGGTTATCCGGTTTGCTTTTATTGAAAGCCTGGTAATGGCAGACTGCAGAGAGGATTGCTGTAAAAAAACAACTTCCAGAATACCTGCCTTTTTTTTAATGCTGTTTTGCTGCAGTGCCAGAGTAAGAGAAGATGCTTTATTACGCTGATCAAATAAATACGCTTCTTCCAGGTAATTTTTATTGCCTGTCAGCTCAAAAAGGGCAATGCTGATGTTGATAGCTTTATCGTGTTCAGCATATTTTATCCTGTTTAAAAAAAGTCTTGCCTCATCTGAATCATAAGTTTTTGCAACATAATCAGCCAATTCAAAAGCAGACCTGTAGGCATTTAACGATGCTTCCAGATTTTTTTGATTGCCTGATGTTTTATACAAATTACTTAACGCATCCGCCTTAGCTACCAGGGTGTGAAAAAGATTTATATAAGAAAAAACTCCGCTGTACTTTAAGGGTACGGCATAGTAGTCAGCATTTTTAAAGCCGGGATAGAACTGATACAGCGCCTGCTGATAATAATTAATGGCAGCAACTGTTTCATTGTTTTTTTCTTTTTCATCACCCATAAATTTTAATGCAAGGCCAAGAGATGAATTTTTTTTATCGCCATTGATGCGTTTGTTTTCTGCTATTGCCTTGGTTATATAAAATGCTGATGAATCTTTTTGCTGCAGGCCGGAAAAAGCTTCTGCCATATTATAGTACAGTTCTATATTTTTTGGGCTGTTATTATAGTTTACTTTTTTAAAATTCGTCAGTGCCTGCGCATAATTTTCTGTTCGCAATTGTATAATTCCCAGGTTGTGATTTATCTCGTTTAAATGCTCCTGAAACGGAAGAATTGTTTTAAAGACCGTATCAGCTTTTCCATACTCTTCCAGCTTTATCATAATGGAAGCTATATTCATTTTGTAATTGATCAACAGGTTTTGGTAAGATGAATTTGCAGGCGATAAAAGTGAAATAGCTTTTTTAAAATAATCATTGGCCACGCGGTAGTTACCGGCTTCGTAATACATTACACCCATTTGGTTATATAATCTTTCTGCTTCCTGCAATGGATGATTATAATGAGAGGCAACTTTTTCTGCTTTTTTATAAAAAATAAGTGCGGAGTCAAACTGGTTGCTGCTGTAAAAAATACTTCCTGTAAAAAGATATGGCTTAAAGAAAAAAGAATCGGGCAGGGCAGGCAGTTTATCCCTGAAGGAAATGGCCTGCAGATAATATAACCTGGCCTGCGGCAGACTATCAAAATAATGCAGCAACAAACCTGCTTTAAGATTACACTGAAATAAAAGCGAGTCATTAATACCTGCAGGTGTTGCTGAAATAAGTTGCTTAAAAATAACCAGTGCTTTCTTATTTAAATTTTCCTGCCTGGCAACTGCAGCATCATCAAAATCTGCTGCTGCGGAAAGTTTTGCCGCTTCTGAATAAAAATGATCGGCTATTGCATACCTATCCTTTGCTAAAAAAGCTGCGTTGTTTTGAGAAAAACAGAAATATATTGTAAGGCCAAGAAGGGAGAAAAATAAAAATCGGAATTTGACATGCATATAGATTTGCTGGTCAAATTTAAAATTATTTTTTTAGTTGGCAATAATTATTATGCAGGGTGGGCGGGGTTTTGCCCTGGCAGTTAAAGCCGCCGGCACCCTTATATTTCCACCAATAGCCGGCACCATTATATTTCCACCAATAAATACCCCATCCTGCTGCCGGTCGCTGAGTAGTTGTAAAAGATCGGGGGCAACATCGGCCATGGTTTGGTAATAATAAAGCCGCACCCTTAATTTGTTTAATGATTTGCTGCTGCCGTCATTAAGCCGGTAAGCAATATCAAATTCTTTTCTTACATTATTAACAGGAGTACTGCCGAAAATACCGTTACGCACCGTTTCTGCAAGGTTTATTTTTCCATTATCAGTCTTCACAGAACAACCACCCGAGTTGGCACCATTACCTTCATCAAATACAGAACCATTCACCGGCAGGGTTCTGGAAATGCTGGCATTATATACCGGCGAGGCAATAGAATCTCCGGAAGAAAGATGAAAAAAATGATCTGTAAAATTGATTCCGGAAAGTACCACAATAGCAATTGAGGAATCTCCGGCAGGAGAAATATGCACAATCCTGTACCTTAATCCCGTTTCACTTTTAGATATATTGATAGCGCC
>JANLQE010000130.1:0-2762 GCA_031367625.1 Bacteroidota bacterium | reverse complement strand
TTTCAAGAATTATTATCCTTTATGTGGTTTTGTACAGCTTGTTTAACAACATCATCAAGCCATTCAGCCATACTCTTACCACTTTTTAATTGCGCTTCTTTTGCCAACTTTTTTGTTTCATCTGAGATACCTTCAAGCTGGCCAAAATAGCGACTCCAGTGAGTGCCCCCTCTTTCACTTGGAATAGGGATATGATAGTTAGGTTTGGGCTCACCTTCACCAACTGTAAATTCAAGTAAAAAAAATGCTCCCATCATTATCCATTCTATTTTTACATCTCTTGCTTCTACCGGTATACATTCAAAAGGAATTTTATAACCAATTAAAGGATTGGAGTTAATCATTATTTTTCCAAATTCGGTTTCCCTTAACCAGGGCCCAATGCCCTCATCACCTACAACAATTTTTCCACCTGGCTTTACAACCCTTGCCAGTTCTTTAAGGCATTTTTGAATTTCCGCAAAAGTATTTATACCTCCAAAATGAAGTGCTCCATCAAAATAATTGTCTTCAAAAGAAAGATAGCTTGCATTTGCTATTGAGTAATGAATCAATTCATTCTGTTCTTTTAATCTTTCTTTTGCCTTTAACAAAAAAGCGGGTGATAATTCCTGGAAATAAAGTTTGCCCTCTTTACTAAGTCTTTTAATTATGTGTTGTGTTCCTCTACCATCTCCTCCCCCTATTTCCAGTACCAAACTTTTACTCTGCAGGTTTAATTTTTCTGTCATTTTATCTCTTACCTCCATTTCATCCTGTAAAAATGTTTGAAAAGGTATGCTTGCAAATTTATCATACTCACTGGCCAGTTTATTGTAAATATCTTTAGTTTTCTGGTCAATATCAGCCAGCTCTTTTGGCCAGGTAAAATCCGGTAGCCCATCTGAAATATTAAATGAATGATTATTTGGACAAGCTATTTCTCCGGTAGTTATTTCATCTCCAACAGCAGTAGTTATTAAAGTAAAAGCTGATTGACATGCCGGGCATTTATAAACTTCTAAATCAGAAATTTTCATATTGCTTTTTGATTATTATAAATTGACAAAAACTCATAACTAAAAACATTTTCAAATCCCACACTCATTGCTGTTTTTATTGACCCCATATTCTCTTCAAAACAATCCCAATTAGCTATCATATTATTTGCAAGGCAATGGTTTACAAATTTATAAACAACTTCTTTGGCCAATCCTTTTTGCTGAAAACCAGGCAGGGTTGCTACATCAATTTCTGCTACCTTATTAGCCACACAGGCACTATAACAGATAGATACAGGATCACCGGCTTTGGTAAACACCACAAACCCAAATCCATTGTGCGTAAAGTCGGCTGCAGACTTCCAGAATTTACCTTCCAAAGCAAGATTAAACACTGCAAGGGAGGAAAAGTTTTCCTGTGTAATTTGCCTGGCATAAAAACCTTCCGGCATGTTACTACTCACCCCTGGCAATGCTGATCCCTTATATTTTAACTGTATCCTGTTTCTCATTTTTATATTCAGCTTTTCTTTAAACCCCAGGCAAACATCATATAATTTTTGGGATGCATCATACACATGAAAATAAACAGGTAATTCTTTAGTTTGCAAAATGAAATTTATTAAGGCAGGGTAATCATCAAAACCATCTTTTAATTTAAAATAAGAAAACCCCGATTTGTGCAGAATGAAAAAATTATCGCCCAGGGCAAATATCTTCCCTTCCTGCTTTCCCCATACCACCGAATTTATTAAAGGAAACGGCGTGGAAATTAAATCTCTTTTACCTGCTGCTTCTTCATTGGTTAAAAGTTGATAGCTCAACTTTAGAGGGATGAGAAGTTAGAAATCTTAAGAAACTGGCTGCTGTTTAACCGGAAGGGTTTGGTAGATTCTTCAATAACCACCGTTTCTGCGGGCAGGTTTTTTGTAACCAATGCATTAGCACCTATAAAACTATTTTTGCCAATATTTACACTATGACCAATGGTTGCATTTACAGCCATGAATGTATTGGCACCCAGCAATACATTGCCTGAAATATTACAGGCCGATGTAAGCCAGCAATGATCTTCTATTACCGAATGATGCGCTACCATGGAACCACTCCAGACAAATACATTATTACCCAATGAAACGCATGGATGAATAATGGCGGGCGGCATAATAAAACAGTTGTAACCATAGCTAACATTAGTGGGCAGATTGGCCAACGGGCTAATGATGGATACCAGCGAAAAGCCTTTGGCAATAGCAGCATTACATTTTGATTGCCGCAGCCTGTTAAGGTCTTGGTAGCCTATGCCTACAAACATATCATTAGCAGAAGGCGGATAATTTTTTTCTATGCCTTCAAAAGAAACAACCGGCAAACCCTGGAATGTATTGGCAGTTTTGTAGGGCTCATCTACACAGAAAGCCACTACATTAAAACCGCATTCTTTAGTAGCGTAATAAAATACCACTTCGGCTATTTTGCCGCTACCGAATATGACTAAATCTTTTTTCATTATAAAGAAGGATGTTATTTAAAATCGATTGAAAATAAGGTAATAAGGTTAATTAATTTTGTGTGTATATTTCTACTAAGGTTTATAAACATACACATTCAAACTTCTCATTCACATTACCCGGTTTTAAACCTTAGTAACAGAAAATATATTATTGTATAGCTGCTACCCTTATTAACTTATTACCAAATATTGCAAACTTTATACTCAATTTAAAATAAGCTAATAAGGTTTTTTCATTATGATTTCTGCTTCTACTACTAAGGTTTAAA
>JANLQE010000118.1:0-1552 GCA_031367625.1 Bacteroidota bacterium | reverse complement strand
GTAAGTGACCGCATCAATTCTGTACTGGTTCCCGAAAATTTTTTACTCTGGGCCAATAAAACTTTTGGCAATGCATCCGATGTACCGGCAGCAAGGGTTTACATAAAAACCATTGATGCCAATAATGCCGGGCTATTAAATTATCTGCAGCAAAAAAATTATCATGTAAACAAAGACAAAACAAAATTCGGCAGGGTAAAACAAATATTACAGGCAATAGTGAGCGGGCTTGGCGGCTTTGCTGTGCTGGTAATTTTATTGGCTATGACGCTGTTTTCTTTTTACCTGCAACTGATGATTGCCCGGAGTAAAGATAATCTTCAGCTCCTGCTCACGCTGGGCTATTCGCCAAAATGGTTAAGCAAAACCGTTGCAAAAAAATGGATACCGGTTTATGTCATCATTATAATTATTTCCTTAGCAATTACACAAATATTACAATTTATTTTTCAGCAAAATTTCCTGGCAGGGGCAGAGCAGTTATCGCCATGGATAGATATTATTGTGATTGCGATAGCTTTGTTGTTGATGATGCTCTGTGTTATGATCAATTACCGGCTTATAAAAAAACTATTGTATAAATTATAATTATTCTCTCCACCAGATAATTTTTTGCATAGCCTGATCTTTAAATTTATCATCGGCAAAAGCAAAATTTACAATTTCCACTTTAAAAGGAATCATGCTTTCATAATTAAGATAATCCTGTAAATCCGCAAGATTTAATGTTTTTTCAGTCAAAGGAATTATGCCTATGTCAAGATCGGAAAATCTATGATAATCGCCCCTGGCTCTGCTGCCAAAAATAAATATTCTACAGTGCTCTTCTTTAAGTTTATCCAGCACTATATCTTTTGCTATTGCTGTATAATTTTTAAGAAAAGGTTTATGGTTTAATGGAAGCATAAGTGGTGGCAATGGCTCCGGCATAGCTTTTTAATTTAGGATAAATCGTTCTAAAAATATCTTCCTTATAAACATGGCTTAATAAGTTGCGGCTGTCTAAAGCATCATTTAAAACTAAAAAAGTTTCTTCATCAATTTTTTCTTCCTGAAAATATGCTTTAATAACTTCTTTAGGATATTGAAACCTCACTTCTCTTAATTCATAAAAATAAGCTTTCAAAAGTTTCCATAATAATTCGATGTTGTATTCAAATTTTTGTATCTGCCCGTTTAATATTGTATCCTGTTCAATTGCTGTAAATTTTTCAAACTTAATTTCCAGCGACTGCTGAAAATTTAGTAAGGCCGTACCCAAATCTTTATGTAATAAATCATATTTAGTTTCTCCCATGTCTCAAATTTAAATTATATTTTCATAAATAATCGCCGCTCCCTGCCCTACGCCCACGCACATAGTAGCCAGACCGTATTTACTTTTTCTTTTTTTCATTTCATGTAAAAGTGTGGTAGAAATTCTTACCCCACTACAGCCCAGCGGATGCCCGAGAGCAATAGCACCGCCATTCACATTTACTTTTTCAAGGTCTAATCCCAGGTCATGAATACAGGCAATACTTTGCGATGCAAAAGCTTCATTCAGTTCTAT
>JANLQE010000055.1:0-4583 GCA_031367625.1 Bacteroidota bacterium | reverse complement strand
TACTCATCCATTTTAATACAGAATAATATTTATCCGGAAGGCCGGTCATCTGTATCATTCATCAATTTTTCCAGATTATCTTTTAAAAGGTCAAGGTAATTTGCCTTTTTTTCTTTATCTTCTTCAATAATTTTCTGCAAGTCTTCCAAACTCGTCAAATTGATTAAATACCTTGAAATAAAAACCAGATTCGCTTAGTCATAGCCTTAAAATGTCGAGTATTTTGCACTAAATACTTGACATTTGTAAAATCTTTACTCATCTCAAACAGGTCTTATGAAGGTGGCTGAAAAAATAGAAACAAAGAATTAATAAAATGCCAGATGGTAATACATTCAAGTACCAGGGGTTGGCTATTGCCCCGGATGAATACCCTGCTGTAGCCAAAGCCATTGAACGGCTTATAAAAAAAGGGCTTACCAACCGGGCATCAACCGGAGTATTCTACAAGCCCAAAAAGACAGCATTTGACAACTTAAAACCAAAGGAAGAAGAGCTATTAAAGCCCTACCTTTTTGATAATGGCAAGCGCATAGCTTATATCACTGGCACGTCTTTGTACAACAGAATGGGATTAACAACACAGGTGCCTAAAAATATTCGTGTGGCCAGCAGGGATAAACGTATTATAACCAAAGTTGGAAGCATACAAGTAAAGCCAGTAAAGAGTTATGTGGATGTAGCCAACGATAATTATTACCTGATGGAATTACTGGATGTGCTAAAAGATTTTAAAACAATCCCAGACACAGAAAAAAGCCAGGTAATAAAATTTATGCTCCAAAAAATAAAAGAACTCACCAATAAAGAAAAGAAAGCGTTTGTACAAACAGCCCTTAAATATCCACCACGGGTAAGGGCATTTGCCGGAGCGGTATTGAATGAAATAAATCCAGCAAAACCTGTTGCGGATTTAAAGAAAAGTATTAATCCTCTAACCATTTATGAATTTGGAATAAATAAGAAACAACTGTCTAATATTGAATATTGGAACATCCGGTAATTATGAATTTACATATCAACAAACAACTTTTTCAGGGTGCAGTTATTGCAACGGCACAGCAGTTTAATATCCCTGAAATCTATATTGAAAAAGATTATTGGGTAACCGTTGCTTTGTATAAAAATTCATCGCCGTCCACTTCAAGCCGGTATTGGTTGCCAATACAGCAAAAGCCGTTACCCATTTGCAAAATAAAGTTGCGGATATTTAAAACCACCTGTTGTTCTATATGTCTTTCGGCATCCAGTCCGTCACCGGCAATAAAATCCAGCAGGTATTCATCCTTAAAAACTTTGAGGGCAGAAGGTTTTAAAGATTCCGATAAAGTACCATCAAAGTTATTGGGCAGTTTTCCCTGCTTCTTAAATAAGCCGGCGTCAATTTGATGCTCCATAACTGTAACCGACCAAAATTGGGTAGCCGAATGCTCGATATAAAAGAACTTTTCCTCCGCATCTTTACACCGATTCAATAACAGAATATGATGGGTAAAACTAATGCTCCAAAACACTTCCAATTGGGGCGTTACCAACGGCCCAATTTTGTTACCTACCTCCTCCTGTCCCGATAAATCAGTATTTTCTATTTGGGCCGTCGCTGACGGTCTAATTTCCAAATTTGAATAAGCCTCAAAAAATTGCCGCATCTTCTTAAGATTGGTAAAGGAGAATCCTTTCAATCCAGGCAGGTTACTCTGGAGATCCACAGCAATTTGCTCCAGCACTTTAGTACCCCATTTTTGGGCTTTAACCTTCTCAGAAAGCATCCTGCCTGTTTTATAATACAAGAACAATTGTTCTCGGTTAGCCAGACGGGCAGCCTGATACCGGCTGTTAATAATCTCCTGCTTCAAAGAGCAGATAAATTCCAGGTAGTTTTTATCTGGTTTCATGCTATATTTTTTACTGTTTTTAAATGCTTCATTGCCAATAAATAAAAAAGACCCAATCAATCTTATGCCGACAAAAGATTGGCGAGTCTGGTTAAATCAGGTATAAAATGGTTCGAAAAATGTCCGTGCAGGGCAACCAGCAAGGACAAATCGGTTTTTTTACTGGTTTGTCCTTTTTTTATTTAATCAGCCTGAAATTATCAACCGATATTTTCAATTCTTAGAATGAACCTTTCACCCAGGAGCAAAGGTTTTTGCTAAATACATTGAAAGATCCTTTGTAGTTTGCGCTGTAAAATCTTCTGAAATTTAATATCAATATATTTTAACAACCAATATTTTTGCTTTTTTCCATGATAAAAGGGCTTTCTGCCAGCTAAACTTTAATATTTTATTATCAGGCATCATCCGAAAACCTGAATGTAACTTTTGTAACCGTTTGCTAAAATTATAAATAACACCTTTGCTTTCAGATAAAATAAATATCATGGAAATTTTGGGCTTTGCCCTGGCGGCATTGGTGGGCATTTCATTGGGTTTAATTGGTGGTGGAGGTTCTATATTAACAGTACCAATCCTTGTGTACGTTATGGGTGTAAGCCCTATACTGGCTACCTCCTATTCTTTATTTATTGTAGGCTCTACTTCTATGGTAGGCGCATTTAATAATTACCGCAAGGGATTTGTACAAATAAAAACTGCACTTCTTTTTGGCATCACTTCAGTAACAACGGTATTTATAACAAGAAAATTTATTATCCCTGCTATCCCTAAACATATTTTAACCATTGGCAAATTTGAATTAACTGAAAATATTTTAACAATGGTATTGTTTGCCCTGCTTATGTTGGTGGCATCAATTGCTATGATTAGAAACGGGAATAAAAAGAAAGTTGAACAAACAACGGATATTATAAACCCTAAAAAAATTAATTTACCTAAGCTGCTGATGTATGGCATTGCTGTAGGATTGGCAACTGGATTATTAGGCGCCGGGGGAGGGTTTTTATTAATACCTACATTGGTATTATTGATTGGATTACCAATGAAAGAGGCTGTAGGGACTTCGCTGTTGATAATTGCTTTAAACTCATTGATAGGGTTTACCGGCGACTTAGGGCATTTTGTAATGGATTGGGTATTTCTTGTAAAAATTACGGCTATTGCTGTAGCAGGGATTTTTGTTGGTGGTTATCTTAGTAAGAAAATTGATGGAGCTAAACTTAAAAAGGCTTTTGGTTGGTTTGTTTTGATAATGGGTATTTACATACTCATCAAAGAAATATTTTTTAAATAAAAAAGCATGACAGATAAAATTGAAACGGAAAAATGTTGCGTTGTTACCTGCGATATGGAGTTAGGAGAAACTTACTGGAACAATCAATACAATGCAGATACAACTAATTGGGATTTGGGAGAAATTTCTCCACCATTAAAAACATACATAGACCAATTAACCAATAAAAACCTGCGCATATTAATACCGGGATGTGGTAACAGCTACGAAGCTGAATACCTGTTGCAGCAAGGGTTTACCAATGTCACTGTTATTGACATTGCACCTGCTTTAGTTGAACAATTAAAAATAAAATTTGCAGATAATAAAAATATCAACATCATATTGGGAGATTTTTTTAATCACACCGGACAATATGATTTGATTTTAGAACAAACTTTTTTTTGCGCCATTAATCCATCATTAAGAAAAACGTATGCAGCTAAAATGAAAGGGCTGCTTGTAAATAAAGGTAAGCTGGCAGGCGTATTATTTGGTAAGGAATTTGAAGTGAAAGGCCCTCCTTTTGGTGGCAGTAAGTGCCAGTATATGCCCCTGTTTGAAAATGATTTTAATTTAAACACGTTTCATCCCTGTTATAATTCATTTGCTAAAAGAGCAGGTTCAGAATTATTCATCAATCTTGAAAAAAAATAGTTTTACTGAATTCACAAGTGTAACCAATGTTACCAAAAAGCAGGAAAACAAAAATGATATTTGTAAAATAAAATTTAAATACATTACTATGAACGTAGAACAGATTTATACAGGATGTTTGGCACAAGGCGCTTATTATATTACCAGCAATGGCGAAGCTGCCATTATTGACCCACTCCGTGAAACACAACCCTACATCAAGAGGTTACAAAAAGATAAAGTGAAACTTAAATATATTTTTGAAACACACTTTCATGCAGACTTTGTCAGCGGCCATTTAGATTTGGCAAAAAGTACAGGTGCTGCAATTGTATATGGCCCCAATGCCAATCCGGAGTTTGAATTTATTTCGGCAAAAGATAATCAAGAATTTAAAATTGGTAATGTAACCATTAAAGTATTGCATACACCAGGCCACACCATGGAGAGTACCACTTATCTTTTAAAAGATGAAGCCGGAAAAGATTACTGCATATTCAGTGGCGACACTTTGTTTTTGGGAGATGTAGGGCGCCCTGATTTGGCTCAAAAAGCAGCTAGCATGACACAGGAAGAATTAGCCGGTTTGTTATACGAAAGTTTGAATAATAAAATAATGCCACTGGCAGATGATGTGATTGTTTACCCTGCACATGGTGCCGGAAGTGCCTGTGGTAAAAATATGATGAAAGAAACATTGGATACTTTGGGTAATCAAAAAAGAATGAACTACGCATTAAATCAGCCTGATAAAGATTCATTTATAAAAGCAGTAA
>JANLQE010000023.1:0-18622 GCA_031367625.1 Bacteroidota bacterium | reverse complement strand
GCTTTCGGCTTTTGTTTTTTGGAGTTCAACAAAGTCTGCCAAATCTTTTTCGTTCAATGGATTTCCTTTTCCTAAATTTCTATCCAAATTCAATTGGTAGAACCAAACCTTTTTAGTTGAAGAACCTTTTTCAAAAAACAATACAACTGTTTTTACTCCTGCACCTGTAAAGGTTCCGCCCGGTAAATCTAAAACTGTATGCAGGTTGCAATTTTCCAACAGCAACTTTCGCAAACTCACAGAGGCATTGTCGGTATTGCTCAAAAAAGTGTTTTTAATTACCACACCTGCTTTGCCGCCTGCTTTCATAATCTTAATAAAGTGCTGCAAAAACAAACTGGCGGTTTCGCTAGTTTTTATTGGGAAGTTTTGCTGCACTTCGGCTCTTTCTTTTCCACCAAATGGCGGATTAGCCAACACAATATCGTAACGGTCTTTTTCTTGAATGTCGGCAAGGTTTTCAGCAAGTGTATTGGTATGCACAATGTTTGGTGCTTCTACTCCGTGCAAAATCATATTCATTGTGCCAATGATGTAAGCCAATGATTTTTTCTCTTTGCCGTAAAATGTTTTTTTCTGTAAGGTTACTACATCAGCGGTCGTTAGTTTTTTACTCTGTTTTAAATACTCAAACGCTTCCACCAAGAAACCCGCTGAACCTACTGCACCGTCATAAATCTTTTGTCCTATTTCGGGGGCTACTACTTTTACAATGGTTTTAATCAAAGGTCGTGGCGTGTAATATTCGCCACCGTTACGCCCAGCGTTGCCCATATTTTTAATCTTGTCCTCATACAAGTGGCTCATTTCGTGCTTTTCAGCGTGTGTCCTAAAACGCAGTTCGTCAATGCGGTTTATTACTTCTCGTAAATTGTAGCCACTTTGTATGCGGTTTTTCAGTTCGCTGAAAATCTCACCGATTTTATATTCAATGGTGTCGGCACTTTCGGCATCTGCTTTAAATTTTTTGAGATAAGGAAACAGTTTTAAGTCCACAAAATCTTTGAGGTCGTCACCTGTCAAAGCTTTGTGGTGGTCAAGTTTGCCGTCTTTGTCTTTAGGCGTTGCCCAAACTGTCCACTGAAATTCTTTTGAAATGATGTTAGTGTATGTCTTGCCAGAAAGTTCGGCTGCTGTGGCTTTGTCTTTCTCTAAGTCGTCCAAATATTTTAAGAACAATACCCAGGAGGTTTGCTCTACATAATCTAATTCACTTCCACAACCTGCGTCTTTATGTAGTATGTCGTCTATATTTTTAAAGGTCTGTTCAAACATTCGTTGGCTTTGGTTATTAGTTAAGTTTCAAATTTACATTATTACTGTTTCAAAATTGCACTTTGTCTGCTTTTACGGTGGTGGGTAGGCTTGGGTGTTCAGTATAGGTATTTGTTGATGTATTAAGTAGAAGCCGATAAGAATTCCGCCAGCCGGGGTGTGTGGGTTGTGTGTTGGCATTTTTAGCTCTTTGCAAGGTTTGCCTTTGCCGGCCGGCAGGTTGAAAAACAAAAAGTTGAAACACGGCTTCCGTCTGCGCCCATTTTTGCAAACCGCAGGTTAGCGGCTGGCATAGTCTATTCATGTAGTGTCTTTGGTATAAAATTTCATTTAGAACTTATAAATGAGGAAAGCAAAATGTCTAATGTTGGTGTTGGAAAAGAAGATGAATGAACAATTGTCAATACTTTTTTTGCAAGAAGTTTCATTTCATCTTTAGCCTTGTTAGCATGAGGAGCCATTGCTAAAGTACCTACTTCTCCTTGCATTGCTTTTTGCCAATATAAAATGGAGAACCATAGTGGCATTATCATAAAAATAATTTTTAAGTTGGCGGGTGCAATAGGCATCCCAAGATGTTTGCAGGCTATAAATCCTTCTCTTATACTTTTTACCATCGTTTTCACACTGTTTCTTTTTTTTCCTAATTGAACGCTGTCCCCATTTTCTTTGATAATTGCTGCAGATATACAGGCAACAAAGACTGCATGTGTTTTTAGCCATGCTTCTATATTTTCACTAATTTTTACTTTAAATCCAGCACTTTCAAAAAGGACTTTTATCTCTTTAATCCGGGCGGAAATTTCACCGTTTATTTCTCCAATCGTAGTCTCCTGTTGCTTTATTTGAATATAGTTAATGATATTATTTTGAGAAGCACCTCCTGCACCAGGAAATCCTAAAATGATATGCTTTGGGTTTAATTCATTTATCAACTGCTCCATGCTTTCAGGGTCATTAAGCATGAACATAATTAAAGGACAAACTTTATTATTTTTCAAAACTGGTACTACAGTATTAAGCTGGTCTAAACGAACAGTTACGATTATTAAATCATAAAAATCGGTGACTTCTAATTGAGCAGTTAATGGTACTTTACCCGTTGTTTGTTTTCCAGTTAAAGTATCTTTTATAATTACTCCATTTTGTTTTAAGCTTTCAAAATGTTTATCTCTGGCAAGTAATGTTACGTTATAACCTGTTTCATAAAGTCTTGCAGCGTAAATACTGCCAATCACCCCTGCTCCGTAAACAAGAATTTTCATGTGTGAACTATAAATGTTAAACCGTTTTTTATTAAGAAGCCCGATAACGGAATTTTTATTTACTTATATTTCCTTTTGCATCTACTTTGCCTTTTGCTTCCAGCATGCGCATACTTTTTGCATCCTGCAAAAATTCGGATGCAAAAATAAATTCATTGAGTGGTTTGTTATCAGAAAAAATAATTTCCTGGCTGTTGCCGCTCCACTCTTCTTTTCCATTTACCATGTAAAGAATATTATCACCAATTTCCATTACACTGTTCATATCATGTGTGTTGATGATGGTAGTAATATTATATTCAATAGTCAGTTCCTTTATCAATTTATCTATCACCATAGAAGTCTGCGGATCGAGACCTGAGTTGGGCTCATCACAAAAAAGATATTTTGGGTTTAGTACAATCGCCCTGGCAATACCTACTCTTTTTTTCATACCGCCACTTATTTCGGCCGGGAATTTTTTATTGCTGTCAACCAGGTTCACTCTTTCCAGTACTTCATTTACCCTTTGCATTTTTTTACTGTGAGAATCTGTTGTAAACATATTTAGCGGAAATTTTATATTCTCTTCTACCGTCATGCTGTCAAACAATGCAGAACCCTGAAACAGCATCCCTATCTGCTGGCGCAATAGTTTTCGTTCTTCCTCCGTCATATCTGTAAAGTTTCGGCCATCGTAGCTTATCTCACCTTCATCAGGCTCAAATAAACCTACCAGGCATTTTTGCAATACCGTTTTACCGCTGCCACTGGTGCCGATAATAAGATTGGTTTTGCCGGTTTTCATTACATGACTTACGCCATCTAATACTACCTTATCTCCAAATCTTTTTTTAATATCTGTAAATTCAATCATAGTAAAAGGTTTAAAAGGTTCAATAGGTTCAAAGTTTGTTACTTCGTCTTTTTAAATAAAGTTCAAATTGTAAAAATTTCCTGAGCCTCTTAAACCTTTTGAACATATAAAAAAGTTATCTACCGCTTCAGCCTTACAATAGCAGCGCAGCCAATGCATAATCTGCCAGTAAAATCATGATACAGCTTACCACAACAGATTTTGTACTGCTTCTGCCAATCTCAAGCGAACCACCTTTTACATAATAGCCAAAATAGGCTGGTATGCTGCTGATGATAAAAGAAAAAGTATAAGCTTTTATTAATGCAAAAGTTACATTATAAGGCATAAAATTTTCCATCAATCCTCTGTCGAAAGTATCTGTAGATAAAATATTAGATGCAGAACCCGCCAGCCGGCCTCCATAAATACCGAGTACCATTGCCAATATTACCATTAGTGGAATGGTGATCATAGCTGCTGCTATTTTGGGCATTACCAAAAAAGTTTTTGTATTGATGCCCATAATTTCCAGGGCATCTATTTGCTCACTCACTCTCATATTTCCGAGTTCGCTTGCAATTTTACTGCCTACTACGCCGGCCAAAACAATACAAACGAGCGTTGGTGCAAATTCAAGAATTACAGTGTCTCTTACAATTTGTGCTATGGTGGTTTTAGATATTAGCGGACTTACCAACTGATACGCTGTTTGCACCGTACTTACTGCACCCATAAATAAAGAAATGATGCTAACGATACCCAGAGAACCTATACCAATATCGGAACACTGGTGCATAAACTCTTTCCAGTAAACTTTTGCATTTTCCGGTTTGCTGATCATGCCTTTCAGCATTAATAAATATCTGCCAAAATGTGTAAAAAAATTCATGGAGTTAAGTTAGTTTATTCGGGCAATTTTTTAAAAATAGTTTATTAATAAAATATGATTGCGGTAAAGACCGCATGCATTGAACCTTAAAGCAACCTTCAATTTAAAATTAAACAATTTTATTTACCACTATTATGCCATTGTTTTTGAAGATCGTTTCCACCATTTGCTTTTGCGCATTTCTTCCTGTGTATTGGTTTTGGTTTTTCCCTGAGCATCTACCACTGCAATAACCACCATATTATAAATACTGCGGATGCTGCTGCCCAATTGCAATACATGTACCGGCTTATTTAAGCCCAGCAGTATTGGGCCAATACTATCTGCACCACCAACTTCCTGCAACAGGTTATAGGCAATATTTCCTGCGGCAAGATTGGGGAAAATAAGCGTATTTACTTCCCCATTTACTAATTCTGTAAACGGATAATTTTCTTTTAAAATTTCTTTATTAAATGCGAGTATGCCCTGCATTTCGCCATCGCAAATTAAAGCGGGGTCTTTTGCTTTTACAATTTCCCTGGCCCGGCGAACGAGGTTAGCTTCCGGCGAATCGCTGCTGCCAAAATTAGAATAAGAAAGCATGGCTATTTTGGGAACAATATTAAACTGCTTTACTTCTTTGGCCACCAGCAAAGTTATTTCTGCCAATTCCTCGGCAGTGGGACTAAAGTTTACCGTGGTATCTGCTAAAAAAAGCGGGCCTCTTTTGGTAAATAATAAATACATACCTGCAACTTTTTTTACGCCGGGTTCTGTCCCTATTATCTGAATGGCTGGCCGTATAGCATCAGGATAATTTCTGCTAAGCCCGCTGATCATACAATCGGCCACCCCGGTTTCTACCAGCATACAGCCAAAGTGGTTACGCTCTTTCATTACTTTGTATGCTTCATATTTATTTACGCCTTTGCGGCTGCGTTTTTTAAAAAATAATTCACCAAATTGTTTTCGCAGTTCTTCTGTTTCATCATTTTTTGGGTCAATGATGGGCATGCCTTCCAGGTCAACAGAATTGGCAAGGGCTATTTTTTTAATTCTATTTTCGTCGCCTAACAGTATGGGATAGCCGATTTTTTCATCAAGCACTAATTGTGCGGCTTTTAATACTTTCACATTTTCTGCATCTGCAAACACCACTCTTTTAGGATCCTGCCTTGCTTTGTTACCAATTACCCTGCTCAATTGATTATCCAGGCCCAGCCTTTTATTCAGGTCAATCACATAGGCATCCCAATCGGTAATAAGCTGCCTGGCCACACCACTTTCAATGGCCGCTTTTGCCACCGCCGGGGCTACTGTTGCCAGCAGCCGTGGATCTATGGGTTTTGGAATAATATAATCGGAACCAAAAGAAATATTTTTTTCGTTGTAGGCAAGGTTTACTATATCGGGTACTGTGGTTTTGGCCAGTTCTGCCAAAGCCTTTACCGCTGCCAGTTTCATGGGTTCGTTTATTTGTGTAGCCCTAACGTCTAAGGCACCACGAAAAATATAAGGAAACCCCAGTACATTATTTACCTGGTTGGGGTAATCACTTCTGCCCGTTGCCATTATTAAATCTTTGCGGCTGGCCACAGCAGCTTCATAAGTAATTTCAGGATCAGGATTTGCCATGGCAAAAACGATGGGGTGTTTTGCCATTGATTTTATCATCTCTGCTGTAACTACATTTCCTACACTAAGGCCCACAAACACATCGGCATCCTTCATTGCCTTTAATAAATCGTATCCTTTGTATTTTGAATCAACCGTGAATATTTGTTTTAGATCCTCTATATCCGTACGCTCTTTATGCAAAATACCATCCTTATCAAATACCATAAAATTGGCAGGCTTTGCGCCCAGCGACACATACAATTTCATGCAGGCCATTGCTGCAGCACCTGCGCCGTTTATTACAAATTTTACCCGGTCTATTTTTTTACGTTGTATTTCCAATGCATTCAGTAAAGCTGCAGAAGAGATGATAGCAGTGCCATGCTGATCATCATGCATTACCGGGATATTACACTGTGCCCGTAGTTCCTGCTCTATATAAAAACATTCCGGTGCTTTTATATCTTCCAGGTTTATGCCGCCAAATGTAGGCTCCAGAGCTTTTACTATTTGTACAAATTTTACCGGGTCTGTTTCATTTATTTCAATATCAAACACATCTATATCTGCAAATATTTTAAACAGTACACCCTTGCCTTCCATTACTGGCTTACTGGCGCCGGGGCCAATATTACCCAGGCCCAACACTGCTGTGCCATTGGTAATAACGCCTACCAGGTTGCCTTTAGCGGTATATTTATAAATGTCATCAGGATTGGCGGCTATTTCCCTGCAGGGAACGGCTACGCCGGGAGAATAAGCGAGCGATAAATCTCTTTGTGTTTTTGCTTCTTTGGTTGGCACAACTTCAATTTTGCCGGGGCGCCCTTTGGAGTGATATTCTAATGCCTGTTGCTTACTAAGTTCTGTTGCCATAATAATACTTTGGTCAAAAATGTATCAGCAATTAATATAAGCCATTGTTTTGGTACTGGCCTTTGGATTACTTTTAAATACTGTTGCCCGCCCGGCTAAACACTTTTTGAACGGGTGTTACCTGCTGGTTTATACCGGCATCCCGGCACAAGCTTTAGCCGGAACCTGTAAAGTACCAACCTTATTCAACATTTTTGAAAATGCAATCTACACAATTTAGAAGGAGTATCTTTTTATACAGCTTTTGTTATTTTACTTTTACTTTGAATGACCAGGTAATAGCAAAATCTGCAACTATTTCATCAGCCTTATTTTTTCCTACAGACCTTACTGTTACCGAAATACTTTTGCCCGATGCCATTGCTTCTTTTATCATTTGTGCCAGCCTGTTACCTTCCTCACAGGTAAATGTGGTAAGGCCTGTTGCTTTCTTTACAAAATTGCCTTCTATTTTTAGTACCAGCATACTTACCGGCGGGTTTTGTTTATACGTATATGCCATTGCCAGCACACCGCTGCTCATTTCTGCCGCCATGGAAAGGCAGGCAAAATAGGTACTTTTAAAGGGATTGGCGCTAAACCACTTATACGGTACCGTTACCACGGCTTTTTCTTCATCTATATACCGCACTCTTACCCCGCTAAAAAAGGCACTTGGTAATTTTGTAAATAAAAACAGGTGCATTTTAAAAGGGTGCATTACCAACTGGAAAAACTTATCGCTCATTTGTTTTTTTATAAATGTAGCAAGGATTTTATGAAATACATTTTTTTGCGTTGAGAGAATATTTATGGTAATGCTGTTTTATAAAAATAAAGAAAAGCCGCTCTTTACCAAACGGCTTGATTTATATAAAGTAAAAACATAGTATTATTTATCCCCGTACATGTGTGGGTTTAACGCCCTTGGGCTCCACATTTCTAAAAAAGATTGCACTTTATTTTTATTGTAACTGTTTTTGCCATCTTCCAGGTATTCGCTGTTTTGTGTATGAATACGCTTTCCATTTTCATTTAAAATAATAAACGTTGGGTAACCAAACCGCTGGGGATAATCTAATTTGGAGAACATGTCTTTGTTCTCATTTTCTTTGCTGTAATTAAGATGGTAGAGAACAAAGGAGGCATTGATAACAGAATCAATCTGGGGATCTGCTTTTGCAAACCTGGCAAACTCAATACACCATTTGCACCAGTTTCCGCCAGCCTGTATCAACACATATTTATGCTGGGCTTTTGCTTTTTTAAGGGCATCTGCAATATCTTTTTCTGCATTTGCTGTGGTGCTGTACAATTTAGTTTCCTGCGCATGTGCAGCACTAAAAGAAATAATAAGCAATAGAAATAAGCGTATTTTTTTCATTTAGCTATTTGTTTAAAATTAAGTGATCATATTTTTGCTTTGGTGGATATAGAAAATATTTAACAGTTACTGTTTATCAATTTCTACGGTACACGCCACAATATTATTTTGATCGGCATTGGTTTTAAAATAAATGCTTCCGTTGGGGCCACTGCTGAAAGAAACATTTTTAATGGCATTGGCTGCAACTGCTTCATTAAGTTTAGCGCCATAATTTGCCTGTGTACTGTTATTGATAGCCGTGTTGATGGCGTTATAATCCAGCTCTTTTTTACTTACCACTACACCCATAAAATCTTTATTGCCTATCTGATCTGCCTGTATTGATTCTTTCCGGGGGAAAAGCCTGTACCCTGTAATGCCGCAATAAGCAGAGTGGATGGGCTTATACGGGAACAATACAAAACTTTTACCCGATGCATCAGGCGTAAAAATATAGATGTAACATTCCAGTGCATTTTTAATTTCTATTTTAAATTTTGTTCCTTTTTTAATTGGTGTAATGGTATTAAATACATTACCGGTACCGGGTTTTAAGGAGATATTTTGCTTGCTGTCGTTATTGATAAGGCCTACCGTGCATTCAAAAGCTACATTTAAAGCGGCGCCTTTTTTTGGTAATGGATCAAGGCCGTATGCTTCCCTTACAAATTGTTTAAAATCACCGTAACGTATAAACGCAATTCCGTTTTGCCCCCACTCCGGGCCCCAGCTATTCATAATTTGAAATGCACCGCCTTCTACCCGGTCATCATACCCTATTACACACAGGGCATGCCCACCAAAGCCTACCTGCTGCTGATCTTCGCCGCTGGGATGCCATACTTTTTGCCCCAACATTTCCTGCATAAAGGTACCACCTACCATCATACCGATTACTACGGGTGCATCTTTTGCAAGGTGTTCTTTTATAGCCCGTATGTTTATACCGTTTACATCATCAGTTTCTGTAAGGCGGTGAAACCCATGTATTTTATTTTGAGATGCTTCCTGTACCAATGTATTATTGGCCTGCCTGCTGCAGTCATTTTCATCGTATTGAAAATCGGTCATCTTTACCGCGCCGGCCTGCTGCATAAATTCCATGGCTTTTTGTATGTAAGAACCCTGGCAACCATCAAGCGCAATATTATTATATACAAATGCAGGGCTGTATGCTGTTTGGTTAGGATCCTGCCGGGTGCTTGCCGCTTCTAAAATGGTACGGGCGCCATACACGCTGCTCCATGCCACACAACTCCCCTGCTTACCCTGGTTTAAACGGTTAGGGGCAAACGCTGCCAGCGAAACAGCTTCGGGCAAAGGGTTTTTTTTGCTGTCATCTTCTAACCCTTCATACACCTTCGCCTTTTTTGTTTCATTGGGATCAAAATTATAGCCCGTCTGCGAAAATAGACTGGAAACAGAGGAAGAAGCTGTTTGGCCACAGCCGCCGCGGCTGAATAAATAATATCCGCCTGCGCCGAGTAATAATAAAATGATCAGGCCTTTTCCTTTGCCGCCACCGCCACCAAACAATCCTAATAGCAAAGGCAAAAATCCAAGAAGGCCTCCCCCACCGCCACCACCACTGCTTCTACCTCCCCCACCTGAGCTATCATTATAATCCTGTTGATCTTCCGGATCATCTACCATCTGTAAAGGCATAGTTTAAAATTTATAGTTAAAAATATATTATTAGAAAAATGACTTTTAAATATTTACAAAAAACATGCAAAAAGCTGGCCTGTATTTTACAAAACCTGGTTTCTCAGCAGATCTTTAAATGCATCTCTTTTGCGTATAAGTTTTGCCATGTTATTTTTCACCATTACTTCTGCGGGTTTTAACCGGGAATTAAAATTAGAACTCATCTCAAAACCATAAGCGCCGGCATTGTAAAAAACGAGCAGATCGCCTTCTCTTACTTCGGTGATGGAACGGTCCCAGGCGAAAGTATCTGTCTCACAAATATTTCCTACAACGGCGTATTGTCTTTCATCGCCATCGGGGTTGGAGATATTTTTTATGGTGTGATAAGCATCGTAAAACATGGGCCGGATAAGATGATTGAAACTGCTGTTGACGGCTACAAATGTTGCTGCTGCTGTTTCTTTGATCACATTTACTTTTGTAATAAAATACCCGGCATCGCTTACTAAAAATTTACCTGGCTCAAACCAAATCTGTAAATGTGTGGGGTGAGGATGATTTTCAAAAGCTGCTTTTACTTTTTGGGCCAGTAAATTAATATCCGTTTCGGTATCTCCCGGTTTGTACGGTACTTTAAAACCACCACCAAGATCAATAAATTTAAGTTCGCTGAATTGTGGAATGATATCAAACAGTACTTCTATACCTTTTACAAAAGTATCTACGTCTTTAATATCACTTCCGGTGTGAATGTGCAGGCCCTGGATGGAGAGGCCATGTTTTTTTTCGATGACTTTTATTTTGTCCACCTGCTCTACGGGTATGCCGAATTTACTTTTATCATGCCCGGTAGAAATTTTTATATTACCCCCAGCCATAATATTGGGGCGCAGGCGGATACCTACCGGGTAGGCATGGCCGAACTTTTCTCCAAACTTTTCCAGGTTACTCAGGCTGTCAATATTTATATGAATGCCAAGCTTTACGGCTTCTTCAATTTCTTCAAAATCTATTCCGTTAGAAGTGTATAAAATCCTTTGCGGGCTGAAACCCGCCAGTAAAGCAAGCTTTGCTTCATTGATACTGCTGCAGTCAACATTTGCACCCACAGAAAGAATTTCTTTTAAGATATTAATATTTGTCAGTGCTTTGGAAGCATAAAAGAAAACAACATCAGCGCCGGCAAAAGCCGTAGTAAGTTTTTTGTATTGCGCTTCAATTTTTTCTGCATGATATACATATACCGGCGTACCATACTGCTCTGCTACATTTATTAATTGCTCTGTTGATAATTCTGCCATATTGCGAAAATAAGCAGTAGAGCGGACAATGCATGAATGAAGGGCCTATTAAACTTCATAAATTGCGGCAGCGCTTTTTTCAACCCATTTTTTAGGTAACAGCCAGGCCAGAAAGACGCCCAGTTTTGTGATATTGCCGGTAATAATTTCCGGCCGTTTGCGGAACATTTTATTTACGCTGATCCTGGCTACGTCCTGCGGCGTCATATTTACTTTTTCGGCAAGTTTTAAACCTTTTTTGCCTACCTGCGCTCGGGTGGCAAAATCAGTATCTGTACCTCCGGGGCAAACACAACTTACCGAAATATTGGTATGCAAAAGTTCTGTATGCAAAGCCCGGCTGAAACTTAGTATAAAGGCCTTACTTGCTCCATACACCGCCAGCCCCGGCGTGGCCTGATAAGCAGCAGCACTGGCAATATTAAGTATATAGCTTTGCTGCTGTAACCGCAATAGCGGGAGAAAAGCATGGCATAAATTTACCACGGCATTCATATTTACCTGCATCATTTCTGAATAAGCTGATGCAGTATATTTTTCAAAATTACCTGCATACCCGTATCCGGCATTGTTAACCAATATTTGTATGGAATATGCTTTTTCTTTACACCAGTTAAATATTTTCAGCGCTACATCTTCTGCGGATAAATCACAAACAAAAAAATCTGCCTGTACACCAAATTCATCTTTTATTTGCCGGGAGATTTCCTGTAATTCATTTGCAGAGCGGGCGACTAATAAAACATTTATTTTTCTTCTGGCAAGTTCTATAGCAATGTGTTTGCCTATGCCTTTGCTGGCGCCTGTAATAAGGGCATAATTCATGTAAAAGATTTATTGATATGCAGCAGATGAATTAATAATGTGCTTTTTTACTGAATTTATGGTAAAATGGAGTGTTACTGGTTTCAGTTTTTGGCTTATACTTTCCGGTTACTATTGGCACATACATTACCCTGCGCCTGCTTTTTTCGCCCGTAAATGGTGACTGTTCTACCCGGTGCCAGATTCTTCCATCGTGTACCGTAAGGTCTCCTGCTTCAATATTAAAACCCACTTCTTTGGGGTCAGCAGCTTTATCAACATAATATTTTTTGCCAAACATCAGTTTAAAAAATCCCTGTTTGTGGGTACCTGGTAAAATGCGCAGGCCGCCATTGCTGAACGGGCAATCATCCAGATGCAAGCCTACATTGAGCATTGGCAGAATACGCTGACCCATGAACAGATCCCTTGGGCTATCTGTATGCCAACCCATGTGCGTGAATTTACTTTCAGGAGTTCTTAAATAATTATTGAGCACAAGCCCGTCTTTTTCATCTTCTGCAACCCGCCCTTCGTAGGGATATAAAAATGCAGTAAGCATTTGTATTTGAGATGATTGCAATAACTCATGCAACACCTTACTGTATTGCGAAAGAAAGCAAAAACGCTGCACTATGCTGTTGCCATTTTCATCTTTACCATATTTAACAGGAATGCCATTGATTTTTTCAATGCCTTGCTGTACCCAGGCAGTTTCTACCCTTTTCATTTCTGCCAAAAACAGATTAACTGTTTCTTTGCTCAAAAAATTTTTGAAAACGATGTAACCGTTTTTATTAAAAAAACTAAATTGTTCATCCAGGATGGAATCACTCAGCGTAAACGTTTTATCCTCAATACTTCCCATAGCAAATAAGTTTTGTGTGCAAGCTTTCCATTAATCATAAAGATGATAATATAATGAAAGTTACAAAATTATCAATTTTCTCAATCTTGTAATATGCCAAACTACTCTTTTAACCTATAAAAAACAAATAACAAAAATAACCTTAGTTCAATTTCTTAGCCATTTTAAAAATAATACAGGTAAATACAGGTGCTGCCAACACATCAATACTGTAATGTATATGCTGCACCAGCACAAATATACCGACCAATATGCAACCGGTAAGGGCATATATTTTATCTGCTTTTTTTTGTAAACATAAATATATCAGAAACATGGTTGCGGTATGGCCCGAAAAAAATAAATCTTTAGAAATGAATTTGCTGCCGTAAAAAAAATTGCTAAGTGGGTCATGCAATACAATCAGACCCTGCGGGGGATTAAGCGGTACAAAGTACAAACAACACACCCGGCATAAGGTAAGCAGGGTAAAAGAACTGAGCAACAGATAAAACATAGCCGGGCTGTTAACCGCTCTCCATAACGCTAACGCTATTACAGACCAGATAATAAAAAACAGCAGCAAAGAAACATTGTGGGCGGGTATGCGGTTTAGCAAAAAATCCTGCAATACAATACCTTCCCTGTTTTGTATATATTGAAAAAAAACCGGCAGTAAACAAACTGTTATGGTGAGCAGGCAAAAGAAAATGATGAATCTAACCCTGAACCTTGGGTTGCTGTAAGCTACAATCCATCTTTCACTCAGGGGCGAATAGGGTTGCGGCATCAGTGTTGGTATTTAAAAAAATTAAAAAGTAAAAATTGCTTCAATATAGTTAATAATAAAAAAATTATTCGTTTTTGCCCGGTTCCGGGCCGCCTGCATTATCCTCTGTTTCTGCCTCGTTTGCTGTTTCATCATTTTCAAGCCCAGCCATATTGTTTTCATTTTCAGAATTACCGGTATAATTATTTACCACCGTGGCTTTTACTAATTCTTCCATCAGCACTTCGCTTATTTTTGGTAATTCATCCGCACTGTTTATACCAAAATAATCCATGAAAGATTTTGAGGTAGCATAAATCAGCGGCTTGCCTACCGCATCTTCATTTCTGCCGGAGATGATCACCAAATCTTTTTCTAATAGTTTTTGTACTGCATAATCGCAGTTTACGCCACGGATACTTTCTATTTCGCTTTTGGTGACAGGTTGCTTATAAGCAATAATAGCAAGCGTTTCCAGCGAGGCGATGGATAATTTTTTTATAAATTTATCCCCGTTTATTAGTGCTACCGTTTTGTGATAGGCCGGTTTTGTAAGAAACTGCCAGCCACCACCACTTTGTTTCAATTCAAAAGCATAAAACTCAGAATCATATTTTTCTTTTATTCCGTCAATGCCGGATTGTACCTGCTCCTGGCTGGCACGGTCTTCTATAAAACCAAGTGCATTATTTACCAGCTCGGTAATTTCCGGTGCTGTCAGTGGTTTATCGCTGGCAAAAATCAATGCTTCAATATGTGGAATTATTGTACTTATTTCCATGAATGCTGCAATATAATTTGTTAATCGTCATTTGTCAATTGGTCATTAGAAAGTAGATTGTCTAAATTCGATGTACTGATCTTCGTATTATAATCAACTACATCATCATTAACAATATTGCCTGTTTTGGTCTCTCCAATTGACTTTATATACCCGTTAATTAATCTAAAATATTTTTCAAATAAGACTCTTATTTCTTTATTTTCTTCTACAGAAATAAGATTTCTTTGTGAGGCTTTTCTTAAAATGGAAGTACATTCAAACGCTGAACCCCTGCTATAATAATTAAAGTTTTTATTTTCTTTATAAAAAAATCTCCCATAGCCTTCGGCGATATTTAAGGCAATGGAATCGGCTGCTCTAACAAATTGTTTTCCTAACGTATCCTTATTAAAATGATCCCACTTATCAACAATTCCCCAAACCTTTTCGCCGATGACTAAAGCTAATTTATACACTTCTAAATCAATTAATCTAATCATATTGACCTATTGACAAATGACTCAATGACTCACTTTCTTACCCCTGCAACGCCGCCGCACCACTCACAATTTCTGTAAGCTCTGTAGTAATAGCAGCCTGCCTGGCCCGGTTGTAACTTATTTTTAATGATTTCAGCAACTCATTTGCATTGTCGCTTGCCTTATCCATCGCTGTCATACGGGCGCCATGCTCACTTGCATTTGCATCCAATACCGCTTTGTATAATTGGGTATTCAGTATTTTAGGCATCAGTTCTTCAATCAATACTGCCTGGTTGGGTTCAAAAATAAAATCAGCTTTTGTTTGCCCTTTTATTTCTGCTACTTTTTGTACGGGTAAAAATGGCTCTGCGATAAAACGCTGCGTTGCCGCATTTTTAAATTCGCTGTATATCACTTCTACGGCATCTATTTCTTTAGCTGCAAAGGCTTCCATGGCATATTTTGCAGCAGCCTGTACTTTATCAAAACTAAGGCCTGTAAATATATCCCAGTAAGCATCTACCACTTTAAACCCGTTTTTGGTAAAATGCTCATATCCCTTTTTTCCAATCGGTAAAACTTTTACGTTTCCTGCGCTGTTTTGTACAGCATATTTTTCAGCAATAGTTTGTTTTGTAAGTTTTATCAGGTTACTGTTGTAACCGCCACACAAGCCACGATCACTCGTTACAGTAATAATTAATACTTTTTCAATATGCCTTTGTACCGCTAAATCCATTTTTACATTTCCGTCGCTGTTGCTTACAATATTGCTTAGCATTTCCTGCAGCTTTTTGGCATAAGGGCGCATTTGCGTAATGGCATCCTGGGCACGGCGCAGTTTGGCAGCACTCACCATCTTCATAGCTTTTGTAATCTGCTGGGTACTTTGTGTACTTTTAATCCGGTTTCTAACCTCTTTTAATGCACCGCTCATGATGGATTATATTTTTTTACTTTTTAACTTACACATGCAAGCTATTGGTTTGCGCTCATTTTTGGACGGCAAAGGTAGGGCAAAACCCTTAAAATTCAAGTGCGCTAAAACTAGTTTAAAAAACCCTTGTCGCAGAGCAGTTTTATAATCGTGAGAGTGCTTTTTAGTCTCCGCTATCAACTATTAATACAAGTTCTTTGTACCTTTGCCAGCCCTGTCAATCTGGCGATTACAATAGCATAGCATCATATTTGACAAGAGGAACAGGGCCAGGATCATTTACACCATTTTCAAATAATAGAAATTTATGTTAGGGATAATATCCAAAATTTTTGGCGGTAATAAAAGCGAGAAAGATGTAAAGCAGATTTTGCCGATGGTAGAAACTACTAACCAGTTTTTTGCATCATACCAATCATTAACCAACGATCAGTTGCGTACTAAAACCACTGAGTTTAAGCAACGGATTAAAGAACACCTTGCACAGATAGATGCGGACATAGAAAATAAAAAGCAGGAAGCTGAAGCCCTGCCTTTATCTGAAATAAGTGGCAGGGATGGTATTTATAAAGAAGTAGATGCGTTAAAAAAAGACAGGGATACTAAAATTGAAGAAATACTTAAAGAATTGCTTCCCGAGGCTTTTGCTGTAGTAAAAGAAACCAGCAGGCGTTTTAAAGAAAACGAAACCGTAGAAGCCACTGCCACAGATCTGGATAGAGAACTGGCAGCCAAAAAAAATAATATTACCATAGCCGGGGATAAATCTTTTTTTGCAAACACCTGGATAGCAGGCGGAGGCTCCGTTACCTGGAATATGGTGCATTACGATGTACAGTTAATTGGTGGTGCGGTGTTACACTCCGGCAGAATTGCAGAGATGGCTACCGGTGAAGGTAAAACGCTGGTAAGTACGCTGCCCGCATACCTTAATGCACTGGCTGGCGAAGGCGTACATATTGTAACAGTGAATGATTACCTGGCCCGCAGGGATAGTGAATGGAACGGGCCCATTTTTGAATGGCTGGGTCTGAGAGTGGATTGTATAGATAAGCATGAGCCTAACGGCGATGCCCGCCGCAACGCTTACAATTCCGATATTGTTTATGGTACCAACAACGAATTTGGCTTTGATTACCTGCGGGATAACATGGTGCATACGCCTGATGAAATGGTACAGCGCAAACATCATTTTGCTATGGTGGATGAGGTAGATAGTGTATTGATAGATGATGCCCGTACCCCATTAATCATCAGTGGGCCGGTAGGCCATAATGATAATACGCAACAGTTTTTTGACCTGAAACCCAGAATTGAAAAACTGGTAGATGCGCAAAAAAAAGCAACCAATCAATACTTGATAGAAGCAAAGAAAAAAATTGCCGAAGGTAATGATGACCCTAAAGATGGCGGCCTGGCCTTGATGAGGGCGCATCGTGGGTTACCAAAAAACAGCGCCTTAATAAAATTTTTAAGTGAACCCGGCATCAGGGTTAAATTACAAAAAAGCGAAAATTATTATTTGGCAGATCAACAAAAAGAAATGCCTAAAGTAGATGAGGAACTTTACTTTGCTATTGATGAAAAAAATAACCAGGTAGAATTAACCGATAACGGTATAACGCTGATAACCCAAAGCGGAGAAGATCCTGAATTTTTTATTCTTCCGGATATTGCAATAAAATTAAGCGAAATAGAAAAAACAGACTTAACTGCAGAAGAAAAATTACACCGAAAAGAAAACCTGATAAACGAGTATGCTTTAAAAGCAGACCGCATACATACCGCCCAGCAATTATTAAAAGCCTACACTTTATTTGATAAAGATATTGAGTATGTAGTAATGGATGAAGCGGTAAAAATTGTAGATGAACAAACGGGCCGTATTCTGGATGGCAGAAGATATTCTGATGGGCTTCATCAGGCACTTGAAGCAAAAGAAAATGTAAAGATTGAAGCAAGTACACAAACTTATGCTACCGTAACACTACAGAATTATTTCCGTATGTACCACAAGCTTGCGGGCATGACGGGAACGGCCGAAACAGAAGCAGCAGAACTCTGGAGCATTTACAAATTAGATGTAGTTTCTATCCCCACTAATGTGAAAGTGATAAGAAAAGACGATCAGGATATGGTGTATAAAACCAAGCGGGAAAAATATAAAGCGGTAATAGAAGAAGTAGAAAAAATGCGTACTGCCGGAAGGCCTACACTGGTTGGTACCACATCCGTAGAAGTGAGTGAATTGCTCAGTAGAATGCTGAAGCAAAAAAATATTCCGCACAATGTATTGAATGCAAAACAACATAGTAAAGAGGCACAGGTAGTTGCCGAAGCAGGCTTTGCTGCTGCCGTAACCATTGCCACCAACAGGGCTGGCCGGGGTACTGATATAAAACTTGGGCCCGGTGTAAAAGACGCAGGTGGCCTGGCAATATTGGGTACAGAGCGCCATGAAAGCCGCCGGGTGGACAGGCAGTTGCGTGGCCGTGCAGGCCGGCAGGGAGATCCCGGTACATCCATTTTTTTTGTAGCATTGGAAGATGACCTGATGCGTATGTTTGGAAGCGAAAGAATTGCAGGGCTGATGGACAGGATGGGCTACAAAGAAGGCGAGGTAATTCAGCACAGCATGATCACCAAAAGCATTGAAAGAGCGCAGAAAAAAGTAGAGGAAAATAACTTTGGTACCCGAAAGAGATTGCTTGAATATGATGATGTAATGAACAAGCAGAGAAATGTAGTGTATGGCAAACGCCATCATGCATTATTTGGAGAAAGACTGGCACTTGATCTGGACAATGCCTTTTATTCTGTTGCAGAAGGACTCATTAATTCTTTTAAAGAAGCCAATGATTTTGAGGGCTTCAAACTGGCAGCAATTTTACATTTTGGTATTGATACAAATATTGAACAGGAAGAATTAGATAAAGATGCTGCCAATACATTAACCGAAAAATTATACCAGCAGGCCATAGC
>JANLQE010000010.1:0-23132 GCA_031367625.1 Bacteroidota bacterium | reverse complement strand
AACCAAGTGAACATGTAACTGATGGATGCTGTGACTACCTTTTCTAATATTTTGCATCTCCAAATTTAGTTAGATTTGTAGAAGCTAAAGCCTTGGACTAAAGTCCATAGCTTGAACTAACGCATTGAGACCAGTCAATTGGAGGCTTATGGATATATTCGTTATCATCCTTCTTATAGTCATTATAGCAGAAGTACAATTTATCTTGATAATGTAATTAAATATGGGCAATCCTTTCTGAGAAATTTATAATTAGGGGGATAACTTTCTAATATTTGCGGTATAGCTTTGCAGCTAAAAAAAAAGAAAATTATTTATGAGTTATCAGGTGAGTAAAAAATTTTAACCAATTGAAGATATTAATTATACTGGGATTTTAACGAAAGATTCGACTATTGTAATCAGTACCAAAAAAAGTGATCTGTTTTAGTTTCCCAATTCAGGTTTGGGTTACATAAGGGAATAAGTTGTTGGGAATCCCTTTTGGCAGGCCACTAATTAATTAAGTGCTCCAACAATATTGAAGTATCGGAGTGAGATATTTTGAACCAAACCTGCTGTAGTTATTTTTTTAAAAAATTCTTCACTCATTTGTTTTTACCGACGTAAGCCAATAGAGCTTTTTGAAAAGATGTTTGTTGTATTGCTGGCAACTTTTTGGGTTGCACGTAAACTTTGGCAGAAAAAGAAAAGATTAAATTTTTTATCCCGTTATCCTGTACTGCCTGTAGACCATTGATCAAAAACACAAGATTGTTTTTAAAATACTTTAGCGGTTTTTTTACGGATTCATTCACAGATTTAAAGGCGTCAAAATGGATAACTAAATCTATTGCATGTTTGGTGAAGATTTCCTGAAAGGCTGCGCAGTCGCATAAATCTTTTTCATAAAACACCAGCCTGATTCTGTCTATCGTTTCTATTCTGTCCAGAATAAATTTTTCTGAATTATTTACGTTATCAATGATAATTACGGTATAGCGTTTTTTAATTAATTTTACAACATTATGAAAACCTATATACCCTAATCCGCCAGTAACCAAAAAAATTTGAGCCATTACTTTTTAAGCTTATGTCTCAATAGAAAATTTAAAAATAGTTTTACTGTAGAACTGGTTCCCAGCTTTTAAAAGAGTGGACGGGAAATGCTGATGATTTGGGGCATCGGGAAAA
Organism: Bacteroidota bacterium; assembly: GCA_031367625.1. Classification (GTDB taxonomy): domain Bacteria; phylum Bacteroidota; class Bacteroidia; order Chitinophagales; family Chitinophagaceae; genus Ferruginibacter. Next base: position 21,959 of record JANLQE010000010.1, on the reverse strand, counting down.
TGTTGTGTTTCCAGACAAAAAGCAGCACGTTTATTATACTTAATACCCTTTTTACCTTTTACGTTATTGAGAAAATTACCGGTATAAAAATGTACCGCCGGCTCTGTTGTGAACACCTCCATTTTTCTGCCTGAAATAGATTCAGTTACAACAGCAGCATCCTTTAAATGAGCAGAATGTTTTTTTTCCAGAACAAAGCTATGGTCATATCCGTTGCTTAATCGTAATTGCTCATTATCCTGAGTAATATCCTGTGCTATTTTTTTAAATTGTGTAAAATCAAACGGCGTATTATCTACATCAGCCAGTTCGCCGGTTGGTACCTGCAGTCCATTTACCGGCAGGTAATACTGGCTTAATATTTTTAATTCATGGTCATCAATTTTATTTGCCGGATTACCTGATAAATTAAAATAAGTATGCTGTGTAAAATTAACCAACGTGGTTTCGTTTGATATTGCTTTGTATTCAATGCTCCATACATCGTTGTCATCAAGCGTATAAATTACTTCAAGCTGTAATTCTCCAGGGAAGCCTTCTTCAAGATGAGGGCTTGTATATTTAAAAATAATTCCGCTTTTATCAGCCTGCTGAAAAGGTTCTGCCTTAAATATTTTTTTGTTGAAACCTACTGCACCACCATGTTGGTGATACCCACCTTCTTTGGTAGAAAGTTCGTAAGGAAGATCATTAATAAATACGGTGCTCCCTGCAATACGATTGGCATAGCGTCCAATAACAGTGCCCATATAATATTCGTCTTTTAAGTAATCAGAAGGGCTTTCGTATCCAAGCACAATATCAGAAAAATTTCCATTTTTATCCTTTACAAATAAGGATACAACAGCAGCACCACAATCCGCCACCACCAAGGTCAGGCCTTTATTGTTTTTTATAGTAAATAATTTTACTTCTGTTGCAATCTCTGCTGATGCTTTAACAGGTAGTGATTGTGCTTTAATATTTATTTCCACCATTTAAAAATTTTGGAATGCGCTTTTGACAGCATAAATTGTTTTATAAACAGAATAGGACTTATAAAAATTTATCAGTAATAATCTGGTATGTTTTGCTATCAATGTAAAGAGGTAAAATGCTGCCTGTTAAAGTAATAGAAACTTTATAGGGCATCAAGCTTATATTTTACAAACTGGTAAATATGGTATCGTATCGCTTTTAAATTTATAGCTGTATGGCAATAAATTTTGAAGCAGGGGTTTGTGCTTCCGGTAATTTTCCAATATCAGCATACCCGGATGTTAATTCTATAAAAGCAAAATTTACAAAATTGCGTATCTTACCTAATGCAGCTTTTTTAATAGAAAATTCCATTACTTTTTTTCCGCTAACTGTGGTGAGAGCTGAAAAATTCATAGTCTCATCTAAAGTAGCAACGGGAGAAAAATTAAACCCGGAAACAGGGCCGGAGTGCTGATACAAACTTCCCCAACCCGGTGTTACGGGTGGTCCTTCGCATAAAAAATCTGCGCCGGAGCCGGCAGGATATAAAAAAGTATTGAAGCCGGTAGCCGGATTATTATCTGCATCAATATACATATCAAAAAGTTCCATTTTGCTGCTTAGAGTTGCTTCTATATAAAAATTAATTACCTGTGCAGATGCAAAAGTTTTTACGGCCAGTAAAGTGCCGCCTGCCGTAGCCGGATTTATATAAGTATAGGGTACGTATTGCCAATCGGAGAATTCTCCGTTTATGGTAATATTCGGCCCAATGATGCTGACAGTATCTTTAAAGACATTTGTTTGTGTACCACTTTTTGCAGTCAAAGAAACTAAGAAATCGCCTTTTTTCGTAAACACATGCTGAGGCGTTTTACTGGTTGACCCAACCCCGCTTGCATCTCCAAAATCCCAGCTATACTCTGTAGCATTGGTAGAAAAATTGGTAAAATTAACTTTGTATCCATCCGCCACATAACTGAACACTGCTTTTAAGCCACTGCCGGCATTTTCTTTTTTACAGGAAGAAAAACCCAGCATTATTACAAGCATTGCAAATAAATAAATGATATTCCTTTTCATACTTTTATCTTTTAATTTTTTAATAACCTGGATTCTGAAGAAATTTTCCTTTACCCTCACTAACCGCTTTTAAAGAAAAAGGATACACTATTTTATTAGGGCCGGTATAAGTTGATTGGGTTACTTCCTGGCAGCGGCTCACAAATTTTCCATGCCGGATAAGGTCGGCCCGGTACTGCCCGTTCTCACACCAAAATTCATGGCTCCTTTCTAATAAAATAAGATCGTTGAATGCTGAAAGAGAACTATAATCCGACAACAATTTATCGGCAAGCCCAGCTCTTTTTCTTACCGTATTTACTAAGTCCATTGCTTCTGGCGTAGGGGTACCTGCATTTGCAATGGCTTCTGCTTTTGATAATAATACATCTGCATAACGGTACATAATAATATCTACCGTTGTTAAACCGGTTGTGCGGTTTGCATCCTGGTCTATTTTTAAAGGCAGTGGACCCCAATCCAAAATACTTCCGGGGCTGGCCCTGTTATAAGTAATACCATCAGTTCCGGTGTATTGAGTTATAAGCATTTGTTTTCTCTTATCAGCAGCTTCAAACCTGTCGTAAAACCACCAGGTGCTGGTGATAGTACCAAAGCCACCCTTGGGTGAAAAATTTGAAGGCAGTACCATTAACTGCCATTGGTTTTCGCTGGTGCCTGCGTAGTCGCAGGGTATAGCCCAGATAACTTCATGACTATTTTTTGCGCCTTCCAAACCCCACATAGCTGCATAATCAGCATCAAGCGAATACGCATTGTAGGCAATAATTTCATCGCTAAGTGTTTTAACTTTTGCCCAGTTTTTTTCGTGCAGGTTCAGCCTGATGTTAAGCATTTTTGCCAAAGCTTTATTAAAGCGGCCGTATTGTGCATCTATAGGGGCAGGTAAATCCAAGGCTGCTGCTTCAAGGTCTGCTGTTATATAGGCAACCATATCTGCATTGCTTAAGCGGGCAAGTGGCTGTTCCTGCAATGGATTTTTTAATAACTCTAACGGGGCTATTACAATCGGGCCATACAAATCAAATAAAGTATAAGCCAGCATGCCCCTTGCACAACGGACCTGGGCAATTGCTTTTTTCTTTAATTCATCACTTACTGTTGATCTCGTAATCAAATCAATGGTAGTGGTCATCTGGCTTATTTTATTATAAAAGTCATCATAATAATGGGTAAAACCTTCATCGGTGGGGCGGTAGTTTTGCAGGCTTGCTGTATTTTGATCCCCATATTTACCATGCAGTATTTCTGTGGTGGCATCGCTTAAATACATCACGCCTCTTTCGGATGTAGAATAGATACCACCAACATAAGCACCTCTTAATGGGTAGTAGGCTGCATTTACCATCGCTTCCAGATCTGCTGCTGATTTAGGAAAAATATTTGGATTGATTTCAGAATAATCAACCGATACCAAATCTTTGGTACAGCCACCCAGCAGTACAACCATGGAAAGAAATAAAAATTTATACTTTTTCATTTTGTAGTCTTTTAAAAGTTCAAATTAAAATGTAACATTCAGCCCAACCGTAAAAGTTCTGATATAGGGATAAGCAGCAGTATAAGAATCAGTTTCCGGATCTACCCCGGTGTATGGTGTAAACACTGCAAGATTCTGTGCATCCACATGTACACGGACTGCGGAGAAAACATTTTTTAAAATTGTTCGTGGCAGGTTGTAGCCCAGAGAAATATTCTGCAACCTCACATACCAGGCTTTTTGCAAAAAGAAATCGCCGACACCATAAGGAGAAAAGCCCCAGAAAGAACTAGGTTGCGTAGTGGATGGATTAGTGGGTGTCCACCTGTTTTTTACCGAACGTAAGGCATTGTATCCATTAGAATAAACACCATAAGCACTGATACCGTAAGCCGCGTAATTAGGATCTGCCAAACGACGACCAAACATAGCCGTGAAATCAAAATTTAAACTGAAATTTTTGTAGTTGATAATGTTGGTGATACCGCCCATATAACTCGGATCTGAAGAGCCCAGCAAAACGTTGTCTGCATCATCAATTATTCCATCGGGTGCGCCGGTTCTTATAAATCTTCCATTGGCATCCACTACCTTGTTACCATTGCCATCTCTTTTAAAACCATTTATGTCTTTAATTTTAATCATCCCCGGTTTTAGTTCTGGCTGCGATGCCGGTATTTTTTCTCCTACCTGTAAAATACCATCAGATAACCTGCTGTAAACCGATCTTATAGGATCATGTTCGCTTTCATAAACAGACGGTTTCCAATCCGGGGATCTTTCTTTCCAATTATCTTTATACCGGGATAGCACAAACGAAGTATGCCATTGAAAATCCCTGGTCTGAATATTACGTGTATTTATGGTGACTTCAACACCCTTACTCTGTGTTTTACCAATGTTGGCAATGATGCTGTTTATCTGCTGATAAGAGTTTAAAGATTTAGTATCCAGCAAATCTGAAATTACATTGTTGAATACTTCTATTGAACCCTCTACTTTTCCATTCAGGATAGAAAAATCCAGGCCCAGGTTTGTGCCGGTAGTTGTTTCCCATTTCAAATCCGGATTTTCCAATCTTGATAATGAAACGCCGATCAATCTGGAATCGTTACCGGAAAGCCAGGCTGGATAAGCACTGTAGGCTGCAAATGCATTACTGTTTATTGTGGCATTGCCTGTTTGCCCATAGCTAAACCGTAGTTTTAATTGCGAAACTGTATTTTTTATATTTGAAAAGAAGGGCTCTTCTGCCACATTCCAGGCCACGGCTGCAGAGGGAAACGTACCCCATTTATTATTGACAGCAAACACACTGGCACCATCTGTACGCACCGTAGCCGTCAACAGGTACCTGCCTTTAAAATTATAATTTACCCGGCCAAAATAAGAAGCAATTAAATTTTTAGAACCGGCAGAATTTGTAGGCAACTGAATACTTCCGGCACCCAGGTTATTCCATAAAAAGGCATCGGTTATAAAACCTGTTGCTCCCGCACTGGCAAACCTGTTATTAAATTTTTGTTCTGATACGCCAGCCAGGAAATCGAATTTATGATTACTAAAAAATGTTTTTGTATAGTTAGCGGTTGCTTCTAACAGGTAATCATCTTTATCACTGTTGGAAATAAAAGCCCTGCCATGTTCTAAAGCGCCATGCAAGGTGGTTGTAGGAATATAACTCTGTCTTTTGGTATAACCCCTGTCCATACCTGCTTTTAGCCTGATGGTTAAATCTTTTATGGGCATAATATCTACAAATACATTTGCCAGCATCCTTTCTATCCTGCTTTGGTCACTGATGGTTAACAGCGAATAGGGGTTTGGCTGCAATGCCAATTGCGGATTTAATGGATAATCTCCATTCTCATCTATCGCCTGTATATGGGGCCCCTGCTGTATTGCAGCTCTTATAACACCTGAGTTTTCAAACTGGTCGCCACCCAACTGGCTGTTGTTATTATCTATTCTGCTGCCGGCTAAATTAAAGCCCAGCTTTACGTATTTATTTATTTCCTGATCTATATTTGCCCTGATAGAGTATCTTTTAAAGCCGGAGTTTTTTACAATCCCATCCTGATTATAATAGTTGCCGGATAAAAGATATTTAGTTGACTTAGTACCTCCGGACAATGACAAATTATGCTGGCTGGTAAATCCATCCCGGGTTACCAACTTAAACCAATCAGTCCCTCTGCCTACATTGTTGATGGCGTTTTGTGTATATAATTTTTTGTACAATCCGTTTACCGGATTTGCTTCAGCTTCTGCACGGGTTTTTGTACCGTAAGGAATAACCCCGTTATCAAAATCCCATTGCTCCTGCCCTGCTTCGTTACGAACCTGCATCCATTCATTCAAGGGCAGCACATCAAAAGGATTATTATATTTTTGAAAAGAAAAGTTATTGGAGTATTGCACTCTCACTGCGCCTTCACTACCTCTTTTGGTAGTAATTAAAATTACACCGTTGGCTGCTCTTGATCCATAGATTGAAGTGGCACTTGCATCTTTCAATACTTCGATAGATTCAATATCATTGGGGTTAAAAGAATTTAAAATACTCTGCGTACCAGCCTGGTACCTTCCACCACTTTCCGGCTGCTGCAAATCAGAAATAGGAAAACCATCTATGACAAACAAAGGTGCATTACTGGCATTAACAGAGCCTGCACCTCTTACCAATATATCAAGGCCACCACCGGGTTGTGCACTGTTTTGCCTGATGGTTAATCCTGCAACTTTACCTTTCAGCATAGCACCAATTTCCGGCCCCGAAGAAATTACGAGGTCTTTTGCTTTTACGGATGAGACAGCACCGGTAAGGTCTCTTTTTTTCTGCGTACCGTAGCCAATTACTATTACATCATCCAGGGATTTATTTGAGCCGGATAAAACTACATTTAATGAGGTTTGTTTTTTTAAAACTATTTCCTGGCTGATATAACCTACAAATGAAAACAGCAATGAGCCATTTGCAGCAGGTACTTTAATACTGTACGAGCCGTCTGCATTGGTAGTTGCCCCTGTGGTTGTTCCCTTAACTGTTACACTTACACCGGCAAGTGGTTTGCCATCGCCGTCTCCGCTGACTGTTCCGGTTACGGTACGCTCCTGTGCATTAGCTGCCATACTTATACACAGCAGAAATATAAACAGCAGGTTTTTTTTAATGACATTCATAGCAATTTATTTTTGGTTTGTTATTGACAAAAGATTTAAACATTAAAAAAATATGTTGGTTCATCAAAGTAATTTTTAATTATACAGTATAATTGTCTTTTACTTTTTGGGGGCAGATTATAGTTTTAATAAAGCAGGAACAATTAATAATTTGATAATGCTAATTTGAGGGATAATTTAATGTAAACAAAATATCAAAGCTGCTGCAAATGCGGTTTTGAGCAATGCAAGCGTTTGCTTTAGCAGGTAAAACGTTTGCATAAGTTTTGAATAAAAATAACAGCCGTTAAAAAATATGGTAAATAACATAAAGGATAGTTTTATGAGTGTGCAGGAAGTATAGTGCGGGCAAAAAAATAGTGAACATAAAATTATCAAAATATACCCCTGCGGAATTTAACGGAAACATAGTTTTATTAATAGATGTATGCAATGGAAACGCTTGCTGCGAAGAATGACAGGAGACATTGCGAAAGAAGTGTAAAACGCAATTAAAGATCCACAGATGTATGCGGTAAAACAGAGCCCTGCAAAATGCGGGCACGATGATGACCATGGCTGCTTCTTTGCCCGGGCAATAAAAATTGCAACCACCGTTTTATGCCTTGCCCGGTATAATGTGATAAAAAAATAACCGCACCACTAGAGCTATAATTTTTTAAAATATTTGTATAAACTATTTTACCGTAATAGCTGCCAACAGTTTATTGTAACCCGTTGCAGCATCCCACAAATCTGTGTTGGCAAGGCGTATGGCATACTCCGGTTTTGAGGCAATAGAGTTGTATTTATCGGGCATGGCTAAATACATATCGTAACTGCCCGCGGTTAATGAAGCATCTATGGCAACAGCAGTTTCAATTTTTGAGGTGCCACTAAACCATTTACGTATGTCGGTGCTTAAAGTATATTGAAACTCCTGCCCGCTTGTTTTATTTTTTAAAATTAATTTTACCGGCCGCTCATTAAATGGAGATGCATAACCAATATTGTTTACGGTAAGTGTAAGCGCTATAACGCTGCCGGCGGTTATTTCTTTTGGGTAAGTAAATTCTTTTAACACAAACCTGTAGCCTAATTTTTTGCGGATACTAAGCATGCAGCCGCCGGTTTGCCAATCATTATTTACCGCATTATTATAGGCACAATTTAAAAAACTGTAATGCAGGCCCGCCATTTCTGTTTCGGCCATACCGGCCGGCTCGCAATCATTTTGCGGACTGTAAGTATCATCACATGTTTCGCCACCTACTGCCACATATTTACTATCGGCTTTTGTAAAAGTTCTTAAAACAGTATTTGCAGATTGACGTGGCGTAGATGAATTACCATAATCTTCATAAGTGCCGTAATCATCTACGCCTGATAAAAAGCAATCATTGTGATAGCCGATCCTGGCTTTATCAGTGCCGGTAAAGGCTTCTGATTCTATCATAGGGGCAGCATTAACTGTGGCATTTATACCATACACAAACCGTTGTTTTGTTTGCGGAGAACGTACCTGTATCATTCTGTCCACAGGCACTGCAGCCAGCAATGCGGTTATCACTTCATTCCTGTCCTGCCAGTTATTATCAAGTAATTTTTTTTGCCCGTTCTGCGAAGCGTCTCCAAAATAATCTGTATAATAATTTTCGCCCCATGAGCCGATGAAACCCATTTGCATAACGGCAATTACATCTGCCGCATTAGCTAATACAGGTTTTAATTGTGCCAGGTGCTGCAGGATAATATTTTTTGGTGCGTCGCCATAAGGGGCGCAGATAAAGGCTTCCGGGCAATTGCCCGAAGTAACTGAAGTAGTATAAGCAAAGCGTGGAACTAATTTTACACCTGCCGCACGGGCAATATCAAAATCATTTTTTACCGATTGCAAAAACCCGGCAGACAATGGAGAACTTTTAAAAATATCCATAATAAAATACCGGAATATCAAAGTACTGTAAACCTGGTAGTTTCCCCCATCGGCATTATTTAAACCACGCCATTGCTGCAGCTGCGATTGAACCAATGGTGTATATGCGCTTGCCCTTGCTTCGGTGTAGCGGTAAAATCCCCGTTCTGGATTTGCAAAATCTTCCGTGCTTTCTGTGTAAGAAACAGTAGCCGTGCCGGTGACGGTTGGCGGACTATCTGTGCTTTTAGATTTAGTACAGCTAATCCAAACAAGGGCAGCCACAGTAACAAACAAAAATCTATTGAATATTTTTTTTCTATTGTAAAACATAATGGCGTTCTTTAAAATTATTTTATCTGAATACTGTGGTGAAGATTATTGTATCCGGTAAATGCTTCCCACATATTTTCATTGCACAATTGTACGCAATATTCCGGCCGCCCGGCCAGTAAAACGTTTGCATCAGGTAGGTACAGATAAAGCTGGTAATTGCCTGCACTAATTTTTTGAGGGAGCGACACGCTTTCTTTTATATGATGAATACCACTGAACCAAAACTGGGGATTGGCTTTTAATGTTACTGTAAATTCTTTTTTAGTTTTAGTATTTTTTAAAATAATTTTTACCGGCCGTGGGTTGTAAGCAGAAGCATAACCCAAATTTTCAACAGTAAAATTAATTGCCAGTTGATCGGTTTTTTTTAACTGTGCAGGCAGTACCGCCTTTTGCAAAACAAAACGGTAACCCAGTTTACGCCTGATATTGTACAGGCAACCACTGCTATCCCAATCATTATTTACATCAGTATTATAAGCCGCATTTAAAAAGCTGTAGTGCATACGGCGCATTTCTTCTTCTGCATATCCGGCCGGGGCACAATCGTTTTGCGGACTAAAAGTATCATCGCAGGTTTCGCCGCCTGCTGCTGTAAATTTTGTATCTGTTTGAATATATTTCCTTAATACATTATTAGCTGGTTGCCTTGGTTGCGACGTACTTCCATAATCATAGTAAGTTCCATAATCATCAACAGAAGATAAAAAGCAATCGTTGTGAAAACCAATTCTCGCCTTATCAGAATTATTAAAAGCGGCAGATAGTTTTAGTGGCAAGCCCGTTACCATAGCGGAAGGGCCATATACAAATTTTTGTTTTATCTGTGGTGTCCGTACCTGTACCATCCTGCTTTTGGGCAAGGCATCCAGCAAGGTTTTTAATAATTCTTTGCGATGCAGCCAACTGCTGTCTAAAATTTTGCCGGTACCGTTGGTAGAAGCATCGCCAAAATAATCAGTAAAATAATTTTCTCCCCAAATGCCGATAAACCCTTCCTGCATTACAGCTATAATATCAGCATTTTTTTGCAACAGAGGTTTTAGCTGTTTGATATGATGCAATACTACATTTCGTGGTGCATCGCCATAAGGCGGGCAAATTTTATACTCCTCTGTACAATCACCGGCCTTGGCAGTATTGGTATAAGCAAAGCGAAGAATCATTTTTAAACCTGCTTCTCTTACGGCATTAAAATCTTTCTGCAGGTTGTTTAAAAATGATTGCGACAATGGCTGATTTTTAAAAGTATCCAATTCATATCCACGGTAAATTAATGATACGCTTACTGCATAACTTGCTTTTGCCGGTTGCTGCGGTTTGGTACGAAATAATTTTAATTGTGCAGCATCTAATAAAATAAAATGGCTCGCCCTTGTACCCGTGGGAATATAAAATCCTCTTTCCGGATTAATGATATCTTCCTGGCTTTCTTTGTAAACAATCGTTTTGTTTTGCGCTATTGCATTTGTTGAATACAAACCATATAAAATAAGCAGGCAAAATTTTATCATCAGTTATTCAGAGTTTGAAAAATATTTTCTTTTTATAGAGCCAGTAGCAAATATACCACTCTGCACACAGAGATATCAAAGCGGCAACTACAGCCTGCATTTTAATTGTAGCCCCCAATAAACGGGTAACTCCGTTAACAAAAATTGCTATCGTATTGTTTAGCCATTGCACACCTACTGTTTCAAAAAATAAATAAATGAATATAGCATTGGTGCCAACCACAACAAAAACCCAGGCATATTTTTTATATCCTTTTATATCTGTAAGCCAATACAAAAAAGTCATCATCATTATTACCCATCCACCGGATACCAGCGTAAAAGCCGAAGTACTTATCCGTTTGATAATGGGCGTAACATTAAGCATATCCAATCCATAACCAATAAGCAATGCGATAGATGAGGCGACAAGTAAAATTTTTATTTTTTTAAATTCTTCAACAGGCTGTATCAGCAACCTGCCAGCTAATACACCCCAAATGGTATGTGCCGCTGTGGGAATAAAATTTATTGCCACCCAACCATCGGTATTTATTTTTCCCATCAAAACAATATCCATCCAGGCGCCAAAATTTTTGTACTCAGTAAAAGGCTGATCGTATCCAGGCATTAACACAAGCCGGTATAAAAATTCAGTGAGCAATAATAATAAAACAGAAACTATAATCTGAAAGGTTACAGATTTCCGGATAATTAAATAAGCAATTAAAGTGGTGATAGATAACTGCGTTAATACATTCCATAACTCCCACACTATTTTGCCGGCATATACACAATGCAAAGCAGTGCCGCAGATAAATAATTTTAAACAACGTATGGTTATATGCTTAAAGTTTTGCTGCCAGCTTATTCCTTTTTTTTGTTTGGTATAAAAAGAAATATACAATGCAGCTCCTGCCATCATCATAAAAGCAGGTTGCACCAGATCCCAAAAATGCAAACCATGCCAGGGGTGATGAAAAAACTGCCGGATAATACTATTGGTAAAACCATTTGGCAAAAAATTATTTAAAGATTCGTAAAGCAAACTGCTTTCTGCTGCCAGTAAAATCATGATGAGCCCACGCATAACATCTAACGAAAGCAGCCGCTGTTGCTGCATTTTACCGGCATTACCATTTGGCGAAAGAAGTGTTTGCATAAACAGGCAAATTATTGAAAGGTTTATACATAATGCTACGCAAACGTTTTACTCTTTTTGCTGGATCTGTAAAAAAGAATCTACTTTTAAATGATGGAACAGAAGCCGGCTACCATAAAAGAAATTGCAAAACGTTTAAACGTTTCCTTTTCAACCGTATCAAGAGCGTTGCATGACCATCCTAACATAGGGCTGCGTACTAAAATGCGGGTGCAGCAATTGGCTAAAGAATTAGATTACCAACCCAACCAGACCGCTATTTTTTTTCAGCAAAGTAAAACATTTACTATCGGAGTCATCCTGCCGGAATTGTCTGAAGCATTTTTTTCCACTTCCATAAGCGGGATAGAAGATACTGCTGAAAAAAATAAATACACTGTATTGATGGGGCAATCTCACGACAGTGAAGAAAGAGAAAAAAAAATTGTGGAAACCATGAAAAGCCACCGGGTGGACGGAGTAATTATTTCTATTTCGAAGAACACAGTGAACTACGAACATTTTGAAAGCCTTAAAAAGTATGGTATCCCTGTGGTTTTTTTTGACCGCATCCCCAAAATGAATGATATACATTATGTGGCCTGCAATATGATCTCCGGCACTATGCAGGCGGTTTTGTTTCTTATTAATAAAGGCCATCGTGTTATTGGTATGATTAACGGCCCGGAGAAATTATTCGCAAGCCAGGAAAGGAAAGATGGCTACATACAATCCATGACCAAAAGCCGTTTAAAATTTGATCCATCACTGGTGGTAAACAGCGACCTTACTTTAGAAGGTACACAAATGGCTATGGAAGAATTGCTGCGGTCTAAAAGAAAACCTACTGCCATCGTAACCTTTAATGATTACGTAGCGCTTGATGCAATACAATTTGCGTTAAAAAGAAAAAAGAAAATCAATAAAGATATTTGTTTTGTAAGTTTTGCAAACCTGCCCATCAGCACCTATAGTGCCTACCCTCCTCTGGCATCTGTAGAACAGCATCCGTATATACAGGGGCAAAAAGCAACGGAAATTTTAATTGAGCTGATGAATAAAAAAAAAGATGAAAGCCCCCAGCTTGATACCTACTACAAAATAATTGTTGAATCGCAGTTGGTATTGCACGAAAAAAATAAGCCTGCCCACCACCTGCATTAAAAAAGGGCAAACGTTTTACCTGTACTTTGTATTTCAACATTAATTAAGTTTGAATTAAACTTCAATTACAGCAAATGCTTCAGTCCGTTTTAAATGCTTTTGGGCTTACAGAAAATATCAATAACGCTGTTCCTTTCGGCTCGGGCTTAATTAATCATACCTGGAAAATAAAAGACAAAGGCAATTCTTTTATCCTTCAGCGCATTAATCAAAAGATATTTAAAAAGCCTGATGCCATAGCATTCAATGTAAATATAACCGCCAGTTACCTTCATGATCTTTATCCGGATTATTTATTTGTAATGCCGGTAAAATCTGTTCATAATGAAGATATTTTTTTTGATGGGGAAAACGGTTATTTCCGCCTCAGCCATTTTGTAGAAGGCTCTCACACTATTGATGTAGTGAAAGAACCGGGGCAGGCTTATGAAGCTGCCAATCAGTTTGGCTTGTTCACCAAACTGCTGGCAGGCTTTGATGCAAATCAACTGAAAATAACATTACCCGATTTTCATAACCTTACCTTACGTTATGAGCAATTTGAACAGGCACTATTAAATGGTAATTCCAAACGCATACAGGAAGCTGAAAAATTAATACAACATATTGTTGCCAATAAATACATAGTGGATATTTTTGAAAAAATAAAGGGCAATCCTCAATTTAAACAGCGTGTTACACACCACGATACTAAAATAAGCAATGTACTTTTTGATGAAAATAATAAAGGTCTTTGTGTAATTGATTTAGATACTTTAATGCCCGGCTATTTTATAAGTGATGTGGGTGATATGCTGCGTACTTATCTAAGCCCGGTAAGTGAGGAAGAAAAAGATTTTTCTACAATAGAAATTCGGGAAGATTACTTTGTTGCCATTGCAGAGGGCTACCTGGGCCAGTTAAAAGATGTGCTGAGTGAAGAAGAAAAAAGCCATTTTGTTTATGCCGGAAAATTTATGATCTACATGCAGGCACTTCGTTTTTTAACCGATTATCTTAATGATGATCTGTACTATGGATCAAAATATGAAGGGCATAATTTTGTAAGAGCAGGCAACCAGCTTACTTTGCTGCAAAAGCTAATTGATAAAGAAGATAAGTTACAACAACTGGTTACAAATTTTAAAGCAGTACAAACTTCTGCAACTGCATTATAATATTTTTGCAATAAAAAACCGGTAATAATTGCCAGGTTTTATTTTTCATAAGAAAATATTCTCAAAATTTCCATCTCACAAAAGCTTCCATCGCTGCATATTCTGCCAGGCCTAATTTGTTATACAATTCTGCAGTTGCACTGTTGCGGTCTTCGGCCCGCTGCCAAAATTCCCGGCTGTCGGCACCCTGAAAAACCACCCCGTCTTTCTGGCTTTGATGTTTAAAAATTCCATTGCGTTTTTTTAATACCTGGTCGGGGCTCATGGGTACGGCCATTTCAATGAGGTCAATATCCCATTCTGCCCAGGCGCCTTTATACAACCAGAGCCAGCAATCCTGCATAAAATCTTTTTCTTTTAATCTTTTTACTGCTTCAAAAATTGCATCCAGGCAAACTTTATGTGTGCCATGCGGATCGGCCAAATCTCCCGCCGCATAAATTTGGTGCGGTTGAATTTTTTCAACCAGGTTTATTATAATTTGATAGTCTGTTTCCCCTGTTGGTTTCTTTTCTACCAAACCTGTTTCATAAAAAGGAAGATTTAAAAAATGAGCATTGCTATCAGAAATGCCCACAAAGCGGCAGGTGTTTTTTGCCTCGCCTCTTCTTATAATTCCTTTTACTTTACGCAAAGCCTCTATATCTTTTTGCCCATTCTTTTTTATTTTTAAAAATGCCAGGGCCTCATTGTATATTTTATCTGCTTCGGGGCTGCTGATACCAAACTGCTTATTGTAATCTTTTATAAAATCTATAAAACGAAAAGCTTCATCATCTGCCACGGCAATATTACCACTGGTTTGATAGGCCACATGCACCTCATGCCCCTGATCTGCCAAACGCTGAAAAGTGCCTCCCATAGAAATAATATCATCATCAGGATGTGGGCTGAAAATCAACACCCGTTTCTTTCCCGGTGTTGCCCGCTCGGGCCTGAAAGTATCATCGGCATTTGGTTTGCCGCCGGGCCAGCCTGTAATTGTTCTTTGCAATTGGTTAAATACTTCAATATTTATATCATACGCCTGGCCATACAAAGCCAGCAGATCGCTTAACCCATTCTGATTATAATCATTGTTGGTTAATTTTAAAATGGGCTTATCCAATGTTAAGGCAAGATGCGTTACCGCTTTTTTTATCATGCCATTATTCCACAACACATCATCAGTAAGCCAGGGCGTTTTTTTTCGGGTTAAATCTACAGCAGCACTTTCATCTAAAATAAATTCTGCATTGTGATGGCCCTGTAAATAAGATGCCGGAATAAATTCAGTAACCGGCCCTTCAACGGCCTGCTTAATGATAGCGGCTTTTCTTTCGCCCCAGGCCAGCATTACAATTCGTTTTGCTTTTAGTATAGTGCCAATGCCCATTGTTATTGCTTTACGTGGCACATTGGCAAGGCTGCCAAATTCGTAAGCCGCATCAAAACGGGTAAGATGATCGAGGGTAATTAATCTTGTGCCAGAACTGATGTGGCTACCAGGTTCATTAAAACCAATATGCCCGTTCCGGCCAATGCCCAGCAACTGAAAATCTATACCACCCGCTTCTTCAATTTTTTTTTCATAATCAGTACAGTGCATTTTTACCATTTCCGGCGGGGTGGCACCATGCGGCACAAAACAATTTTCTTTTAGAATATCAATATGGTTAAATAAATTTTCATCCATAAAACGACGGTAACTCTGCAATCCATCGGGCTGCAAAGAATAATATTCATCCAGGTTAAAGGTTACCACATTTTTAAAACTCAATCCCTGCTGCTTATGCAGGCGTATCAATGCTTCGTAAACTTTTTTTGGTGTAGCCCCGGTGGCCAGGCCAAGTACCGTTGTTTGCCCATTGCACTGTTTATGTTTTATCAGCGCAGCAATTTCATTGGCTGTGGCATTACATGCTTCCTGTGCTGTGGCATAAATGGTAGTGTCAATTTTTTCGAATGATATTAATTTGACCGGTGATATTATTTCTGTTGTCATAATTTTTTTATTTCAGCTTAAAAAAAAACTGGTATAGAAATACCAGATCTGCAGTATAAACTACGACTGCTTGCTTTACGAGAAAAAGTTTTTAGTACTCATTGGATAATCCAAAAACCGGTTTTCGTGTTTTCCATTTACCCCTGGTAAAATCTGGTATTTTTTGCATAGCCCCACCTTCTGCAATTGACTTTTCACTCAACGGTGTAATAGCATACCAGGTGGCCAGATCATACACATCCAGCGGAAATGCTGTTTTTCTTTTTATTGATTCTATAAATGCATTATCTACAAAAAAATCCATACCGCCGTGGCCGGAGCTTGCTGCATCTTTTTCGTACCGCTTCCACAAAGGGTGATCATTTTCTTCCATAAATTTTTGTGGATTATCCCAGATATGTTTTTCACTTATTTTATCGAGATGTATCATGCCCCTGTCAAACTCACCCTCATGATGATCTTGCCAGATACCGTTTGTGCCCTGCACCCGAAAGCCGAGGTTGTAGGGCCGTGGCGAACAGGTATCAAGCGTAAGCAAAATTGTTTCGCCATTGGCAGTTTGTAATTGTGTGGTTACAATATCGCCCTGTTTAAATTTTATTTTTGCGTTGGGATGATTCGCTCCGCCTTTTTGATGTTCAACAATATACCGGTGCAAACCTCTTGCCTTGGTAGCAACAGATGATAAAGCAGTTAAGCAATTACCTCTTTGCAGATTAATCATTGTGCCAACCGGGCCTAAACCATGTGTTGGATAATTTTCTCCATTACGTTCAACATAGTGCTGGGTACGCCATTTTGCTTCGCTGTACCCCTTGCTTCCAAACTCTGCGCCACTATCATAAGGGGTAACCCCATCATTAAATAATACTCCCCGCAAATCATGCTGATAGCCGCCCTGCAGATGCAGTACTTCTCCAAACATTCCTTTGGTAACCATATTGTGTACCGCCATAATATCCCGCCGGTAACAAACATTTTCCAGAGGCATTACCGGTACTTTAGTTTTTTCAGATGCATTTACAATATCCCAGCAATCCTGCAGTTTTACAGCACCGCAAACTTCCATACCCACAATCTTTCCTGCGTTTACCGCATCAATTCCCTGGACTATATGCCACTCCCACGGCGAGGCAATAATTACTGCATCAATATCATTTCTTTTTAATAAATTTTTATAATCATAATTTCCATTGCTGTATTCTGTAGGTACTTTCTTTCCAAATTGCTTCACTATATTCTGTGCCATTGCCATCATCTGTTTATCCGGATCGGCCATGGCTATTACTTCTACATCGTCCCGTTTAAGCATTTCAGATAAATGCAACTGCCCCCGCAGGCCAACGGCAATAAGCCCTATCCTTACTTTAGTTTGCTTTTCGCCTGCAAAAACTTTTAATGGCGATTGCATAAAAACTAATCCTGCTCCTGCTATTGCAGTTTGCTTTAAAAAATTACGCCGGTCATAATGAAATGTCATATAATTATTTTTACGCTTCAAACTTATGGTAATATAATATATTAAATATGTGCAAACGTTTGCCCGATGTGTATTGCAGGCAAACGCCAGCATGCAAAATAATAATTTTTACGATGTTCATCTAACAAAAAAACACTGCAGTTATTACAGCGGTTTTTAAATTTTAGATGATACCTTATTGCACTACTACCCTGATAGTTTTTATAACATCAGGCGTTGTTAACTTCAGTAAATAAACACCGGAGGCAAGTCCTTTTTGTTTAATCCCCCTAACAGTCAATTGATGAGTACCCTGCGATAATTGCTCCTGCTGTTGTAATACTGCACGGCCGGATAAATCAAACATTTGCATCCTGACTGCTCCGCTATTTTGCAAACTTAATTTTACAAACAAATCATTTACCACAGGATTTGGAAAGCTGATAATTTCAACTTTATTTTCATCAGCAATTATTTCCGGTGCAGGCAAACGAAGGGCCATTAATGCTGTAGTTCCACACCCATTGGGGTTATAGCTTTGCCCTTCACAGGAAGAATTCTGGTCATACCCGGTTTTTTTTGCGTACTGATGAAAACTAAAGTAAATAGAATCAGCGGGCAGGGCAATAACCCCATCATTGTTTTTATCCTGCACAAAAGTTGCCTGGCAGGCATCACCACTTATTACGTAGTAGGTATTATACCAAAGAGTATCTGTAGTTTGCGTTAAATACAAACCCAAAACAATATTAGATAATGACTCAATAGTATTTTGTTTAAACATACTGTTTCGCAGGCGGTAAAAATTCACTTCAGTATAGCGTTGCGATGAATCGGTGATTCCATATTGGTTATTTGCTTTTGCCCTCAATACAGAATCAAGCACATAATTATTTTTTATAGTATTATTTTTTACGGTACAATTTTGCACCCATGAAGTAGCGTTTGTGCTGCCGTAATATAAACCGGCACTTAAATTATCTCTGAATACATTACTGTTAACCGTATGATAACCGCTCACACTATTGGGTTGCTCATTGCCAACAGACAAACCCGTTCCATTATTATACGATTCATTATTTTGTACCAATACATTTCTTGAGCCATCTAAATAAATACCGGCAGAAACTGCAACAGGGGAAATATTTCTATAGACTGTATTATTGAGAATGAATCCATTTTTAGAAAAATTATTTGGTGTAGTAACAGTAAAAGTTGGATCATCTACTACCCACTGATAATTTCCTGCGGCTACAATACCAATATTGGCATTATCAAAAACCAGGTTATTATTTACAGCAAAAGAATCTACATTACCATTTACAGTAACAGCTTCTGCATAGCCGGTAATATTATTATACACTGTATTACTATCAATAACTACATTCCTTATTGACGTATCAGTTGTACCCAGTATTACCAATGGATTAAGATTGTCGCTGCCTGTTGGTGTTTTTTGTTTGGCAATATTTCTTGTCCATGCCATATTATATATTTCATTCTTTTTAATAATAATGTTAGAAGACTGGCCACTGACAATAATACCAAACCGCGTATCCTTTGTACCAACAGAGGGGGCAATATTCTGCAATGCAGAATCGTTGGTCATCTTAGTAAGTTTCAATCCTTCGATGCGGATATTTTTTGCATCAGAAATAGCAATGAGTGCAGAAAATTTTCCAGTGATATTACTTCCGTCAACAACTGCATTTTCACCCGGATAGTTGCGTATAGTGTACCACTGATTATTAGTGCCCCGGTTGCTGCCAATAAAAATTCCGTTAGTTAGCGGCTTGTGTGTTCCGCCACGCAGATTAACAGTTACCGGTGCATTAATTAATTTTGAAGGAGAATACGTATAATTAATTCCTGCCAGATCATTTGCCTGTTTTATGGTACGCCAGGGTTTAGATATAGATCCGCTGCCGGTTGTATCGTTACCGGTTAAGGCCACATAATAATCAGAAGCAACTGCTGTAACATTTGTTGTAATTAAAGCCGATTGCGTAATGCCGGTATTACCACCGGCATCTTTTACAAACTCACCCCAGCCCGGTGCAGCATTGCGCAATGTATCATTGGCAATGGTAACACTGTTGTTGTTAGAAAGATAAATTGCATGAATAAAATTGCTGGTATTGTTTACCGTTGGGTAGCCATATTCTGTGCTGCTGTTTGTCCAGCGCAAAGTATCAAAAGCACAATTACTTATTTCAATATTTTGTGCATCCTGAATATTAAGTATGTAACCATTGGTATTTTTTAAATTGCGGAATACGAGGTTTTGCAACTTCACATTTTTAGCCCCGCTTATAACCAGCATGTTTGGATAAAATGGGTTGGTTGCTAATTTACTGGCGTCAATATAAACCTTTCCCTCATCACCGGCATAAGTACGCAACGTTAAATATTTTCCGTTAGCCCCTCCATTATTACCACCGATATATAACTGCGATAAATAATTTGTAGAATCAATAGTATAGATGCCCCGTTTGATATACACAACAGCATCTTTAGTAGTGTCCCTTACCCTGTTAACAGCATAGTAAATGCGGTTCCAGGGGCTGGCTAAAGTGCCCGTGCCATTTGTGGTTTGTGAGCCATCTACATAATAAGATACCGATGATTGTGCTTTTGCAGAAGTGCAACACAGCAACAGCAATACGGGTAAATAAATAATTTTCTTTTTCATGAATAATTAAATTTAGTTGATGATAAATAAATTAAAGTTTTTAGTTTTCTAAGGCATTACGATAAAATATTTACTTCGCCTGTTCGTCTTATTATTAATGCTGTCGGTTATTATCAGAAAATAAGTATTATTAATTTCAGCCAATAGCTTTAATGGCAAATCAAACTTAGCATTTCGTTTTACCTAAACATCCAGCAAGCGTTTGCACAAAATGCATTTCATGCAAACGCTTGCACAAAAAGCATTTCACGCAAACGTTTTACGTTGCATTTATGAATTTTAAACCAGATACTCTTTGTACATTTCCAACTCACTTACTTAAACTATTGCTATGCTGCAACAAAAAAATAACCGCAATGCCATCATTATTATCGGCAGCTTATTTTTTGTATTTGGTTTTGTTACCTGGCTCAATGGAACGCTGATACCATTTTTAAAGTTGGCCTGCCAGTTAGAAAATGATGTACAGGCATTTTTTGTAACTTTTGCTTTTTATATGGCCTATTTTTTTTTAGCAATTCCCTCTTCCATCATTCTGAAAAAAATCGGTTTTAAAAATGGGATGGCTTTGGGACTTCTTATTATGGCAACAGGCTCACTGATTTTTGTGCCTGCAGCTAACACAAGAACTTTTGGCCTTTTTCTCACTGGTTTATTTGTGCAGGGAATGGGATTGGCATTATTACAGACTGCCTCCAACCCTTATATCAGTATTTCCGGCCCTATAGAAAGTGCTGCCAAACGCATAAGTATTATGGGCATCTGCAATAAAATAGCTGGCATGCTTAGCCCGGTTATTTTAGGAGCATTGATTTTAAAAAATGCAACTCGTATTGAAGAACAGGTAAATAATGCACCTGATGCTACAGTTAAAAACAATCTGCTGAATCAACTGGCAGCCAGAGTAATTACACCTTATATAATTATTGCTGTGGTATTGATATTGCTGGCAATAATGATTAAAAAATCTTCTTTACCAGAACTTGATGTGGACAAAGAAGAGGTATCAACCAATGAAAAAATAATTTATAAAACCAGTGTATTTCAATTTAAACATTTAATACTTGGGGTATTATGTCTGTTTTTATATGTAGGTGTGGAAGTAATGGCAGGTGATGCCATAGGTGCTTATGGCAGAGAATTAGGTATGCCCCTTGATGAAACAAAGTATTTTACCGCTTTCACTTTATTTTCCATGCTGGCAGGTTACGTACTTGGCATTATAGCCATACCCAAATATATTTCACAACAAAATGCTTTGGCTGTTTCTGCTGTGCTTGGCATAATTTTTAGCCTTGCAGTATTTGCCACTACAGGATATACTGCTATAACTTTTATTGCTTTACTTGGCTTGGCAAATGCACTGATGTGGCCGGCCATTTTTCCTTTAGCAATATCCGGCTTAGGGAAATTTACAAAAATCGGTTCGGCTTTATTAATTATGGGTATCGCAGGTGGAGCATTACTTCCACTATTGTACACTACCTTAAAAGACAAAAGCGGTTTTTCTAATCCTGTTTCTTTTCTTATTTGTATGTTACCTGCTTATTTATATATTTTATACTATGCTGTAAAAGGTTATAAAGCAGGTAAAACAATTTTATTTCCACAAATAAAAATTGCTTGAATAATAAATAAGTGAAAAGTTATTGGCATTAGCTGCCAGTATGCTTCTGCTAACGCAGCTTGAAACAGATTGATAAATTTGATCCTTTAAATGAAAGTATTATTAATTATTTTATTTACAAAGCAAGGCCTATTCTTTCAGTAAAATGTGCAGTGAAGGGTTTAATTTTTCTTATATTTGTGATCTAGCTTTGCAGCTAAAAAGCGCTAAAAAATCTTGGTGAGTTATTCGGTGAGTAGAAATTTTTAACTCCTTAAAAGTACTGATTTAATAGGGGTTTTTTTGGAGGGTTCGATTCCCTGCAGC
>JANLQE010000394.1:0-11076 GCA_031367625.1 Bacteroidota bacterium | reverse complement strand
TTCCTTATCTGCCCATAAGAATAAGAGCCGGCTGATAAAATAAAACATGCTATTAAAAATGCAATTGACTTTTTCAAAATTTTAAATTTAAATGGTTAGGGAATTTTTGCAAAGGTTAGAAAAAATTATGCCATTATCATTAGCCAATGCCCTATTAGCAAAAGTTTAATAAATTTTTGCTTGTAATAAATTACACAGGTATTTAATTTTACCATTAATAAAAAATGAATATGATTTCGATAATCGATTATACAGAAGATAAAACCGAATTTATATCAACCCTTAATTATGAACTAAGGCTGAACAGGGAAAGGGCATCGGCAAAAAATTAATACGAGCAGGTATTGATGCTGCAAAAGCAGCCGGGGCAAAAAAATAATTCTATATACCAATACAAAATTAGAGGCTGCCATACACCTGTACAAAAAATTTGGTTTTACAGAAATTCCTTTACTCAATTCTCAATATATACGCTCCAATATTCTTATGCAAAGCATGTTATAAAGGCTCATTTACACAGCCTTTATAATTTCTTTTATAGTTTATTCGTGGCAAATTGCTTGCCTAAACCATTTCCCACACTAATGCACTTGCGCCCAGTATAGCTGCATCTGCTTCTTTCAACTCGCTGAAAAGTAATTTTACTTTATTTTGAAAAATAGGCAGCAGGTTAGCTTCCATATGCACCCTGGTAGGCCTTAATAAAAGGTTACCTGCCTTGGTAAGCCCACCAAATAATACGATGGCTTCCGGAGAAGAGAACATGATAAAGTTTGCCAATGACTCGCCCAATATCTGCCCGGTAAATTCAAATATTTTATTGGCAATATTATCGCCCTGGATGGCACATTCGTAAACGCTTTCGCTGGTAAGTTCGTTAATACTGTAATTGCGCAATAGACTTTCTTCTTCCGGATGTGCCGTAAGCAGTTCAATGGCAGTCTCACGTACACCAGTAGCCGAAGCATAAGCTTCCAGGCTGCCATGCATCAGGGTGCTTTTATGTATGCGGCCACCGGGGCGTATGATGGTGTGGCCAAGCTCGCCTGCAAACCCATCATGGCCTAATACAATTTTACCATCTATAACAATGCCGCTACCTACGCCTGTTCCAAGAGTAATGGTAATAAAATCTCTGCAGCCTTTTGTGCAGCCATACATCATTTCACCCACAGCAGCAGCATTTGCATCGTTGGTAAGTTTTGTAGGCAGCGCAAATTTTTCTGTCATTAATTTAGCAATGGGTATAATGCCTTTCCATTTAAGATTGGGCGCATACTCAATTGTACCCGAATAAAAATTTCCGTTGGGTGCGCCCATTCCTATACCTGCAAATTTTTTAAGGCCGCCCACTTTATTTATCATGGGCAACAATTTTTCATACAGGTCATCAATAAAATCTTCTACCACTACATGTTCATTGCTGGGTATCCTGTCCTGCTGCAATATTTCACCGTCACGGTTCACAATCCCAAACTTGGTGGTGGTGCCACCAATATCAATACCAATTGCATATTCTTTTTGCTGTTCCATATATTTTTTTTAAACAGCAAGAGATATATTTATCTACTGAAAATATATCTCCTGATGTTATAAGTAATACTTTTTATTAATGGCCTGCAGGGTTATCAGTTATATCATAATTTACTCCCTGTTTACCCAAAATACCTTTTACAATAAATGCAAAAAAGGCAAGATAAGCAAAGCAAAGTGCAGGAATCCAGTAAGATTGGTGAATGCCGATTACATCTGCAAGTTTACCCTGTATCGGCGGAATAATTCCACCTCCCAATATCATCATAATTAAAAATGCAGCACCTTGTGTGGTATATTTTCCCAGCCCTGCAATTGATAATGCAAAAATAGATGGCCACATAATAGAACAGAATAAACCACCGCTTAAGAAAGCGTACGTGCCTGTAATGCCCGTTGTTTGTGTACCGATAATCATAGCAAGCACACCAAGTAAACCAAAAATCATCAAGGTTCTGGCTGGCTTATTTTTACTGATGTAAAAGGCAATGATTTGTACAATCACACATACAATATAAAAGTACAAAGGCTTTGCATCGTATTGTGCAATGCTGATTACGCCGATGATGATCCCGAATGCGATTAGGGGAACAATAAGTTGTAACAGCAATTGATTATTCTTAGATAATTTAAACGCCTGAACTGCACCTGCCCACCTGCCAATCATTAATCCTCCCCAATACATGGCAACATAAGGCGCTGCTTCTGAAGATTGAAACCCACCAAATGAAGGCTGTTTCATTAACTCACTCAGGTTGCTTCCGATGGCTACTTCTACACCTACGTAAACAAATATTGCCAGCATTCCTAAAACCAATTGTGGATACTTCATAGCACCCCAACCTTCTGCATTTTTCTTTGCACTCATGTTGGCACCCAGCAATCCGATAACCACAATAGCCAAGGCACCCAGTAACCAACGGAGCCTGTAGGCATTCATAGCATGTTGCTCTGCAGCCGGGGCATTTGTCAGGTCAGTTCTGTAACTATTAAATACAGGTGCAAACATTATAATCAGCAAACCCGTCATTATTAATAAAGTGTATAATGCCTTATTTGCCTTTTCCGTTTTTTCCATCATAACACCGGAAGGCACTTTTTTAGAAAAATAAAATAATGCCGCCGCTGCAATAAACAAAGCGCCCACACAACTGTATAAAATAATTACTTTACTAAGACTTAATGCAGCTATTTTTTCATCGGTAATAGCAGCCGTGGTACCAAACAAAGCAAAGGCAACAACAATGGGCCCAATGGTAGTTCCAAATGAATTTACACCACCACCAAGGTTTACACGGCTGGTACCTGTGGAGGGGTCGCCTAATGAAATAGCAAATGGCTGCGCTGCAGTTTGCTGTAACGAAAATCCAAGGGCTACAATAAATAACCCCACGAGCATACCGGCAAAAGTGTTGGCATTTACAGCAATAATCATTGCTGCTGCACCTACTGCAGAAAAGAGTAAACCATAAACAATACTTTTTTTATAGCCCCATTTTCCTACCAAATCTTTACCGCCAAAAGAGCCATAAGCAAACAAGCCCAATGCACCAATGTAGTAAGCTGTGTAAAAAGCAAAATCAATCAACTGGCTTTGAAACTGATCTAAATGAAAATAGTGTTTACAAAAAGGGATGAATACCTGGTTGCCTGCAGCAATAAATCCCCAGAAAAAAAATACGGTAATCAATGTACCCAGGGCACCGTAATTAGTTGGTTCAATAGCGGCAATTTTATTTTGCGGCAAAAAATCTTTTTGGTCTGTTGGCATATTATCTTGGTTTAATTTGCTGAAAATAGCAAGAATTTCGTTGCTGATAAAAATTAGTTTCTTTTTTTTATCAAAATGATTGTTTGGATTTAAAAATATCCTCCTTAAATTCATTTAAATATTTGAAAAATAACATGGAAATTTTACATGTAAGTGCAGAATGTTACCCGATGGCAAAAGCGGGCGGCCTTGCAGATGTGGTGGGTGCTCTGCCCAAATACCAGCAGGCATTGGGGCATTTTGCCAAAGTAGTAATGCCAATGCACCGTACAAAATTTTTATATAATAATGAATGGGATGTAGTACACAAAGGCAGTTTCAATATGGGAAGCCGTTATTTTGATTTTACTGTTATAAAAGAAAAAGACAATAAACTTGATTTTGATTTATACTGCGTGGATATTTATGGATTACTTGACCGTGAAAAAATTTATGGTTATGATGACGATACAGAAAGGTTTACTGCCTTTCAGATAGCCGTGCTGGAATGGGTAAATAATTGGGATCACCGGCCAGATGTAATAAATGTGCACGACCATACCGCAGCGCTGATACCTTTTATGCTAAAGCATTGTTTTGCCTACCGTAATATATCATCTGTGCCAACCGTACTTACTATACACAATGCAGAATACCAGGGCTGGATGGGCTGGGAAAAAGCTACGTATCTGCCTGCATGGGATACCTGGAGATGGGGCCTGCTGGATTGGAACAGTTTGGTAAACCCACTGGCCTGCGGCATTAAATGTGCCGACCGGGTAAATACCGTAAGCCCCGGCTACATGCAGGAGATGATGTATAATGCTAATGGCTTGGAGCCATTGATACGTGCGGAAGCAGCCAAATGCACCGGCATAATAAACGGTATTGATACTGCTGTATGGAACCCGCTGACAGACACCTACATTTTAGATAATTATTCTGAAAAAGATTTTGAAGCAGGAAAGTTGCTGAATAAGAAAAAACTATGCGATGATTTTGATTTTGATATTCAATACCCTTTATTTGTTTTTATAGGCAGATTGGTAAATGAAAAAGCTGCCGACTTATTGCCGGAAGCTATTACAAAAGCTTTTGAGCAGGCAGAAACAAAATTTAGTTTTTTAATTTTGGGTAGCGGCGAACGGGAGATAGAAAATGCCTTACAGTTTTTGCAGCATAAATGGATAGGGTTTTATAATTCGCAGATTGGCTACAATGAAAAGCTAAGCCACCAGATGTATGCCGGGGCCGATTTTTTACTAATGCCCAGCAGGGTAGAGCCATGCGGCCTTAACCAGTTGTATGCCATGCGGTATGGTACGGTACCGGTTGTACGCAGCATTGGCGGCTTAAGGGATACGGTGATAGATTTTGAAGATGAAGGTGGTTATGGCATTTGTTTTAATAATGCAAATGTAGAAGATATTATTTATTCTATACAAAGAGCATTGGCGCTTTATCAAAACAAAAAGAAATTGAAAGAAATAAGAAAGCGTATGATGCAACTGAAAACCAGTTGGGAAGTAAGCGCTCAAAAATATATTGACTTATACCAATCTCTTCAACAATAAATAAAATTTTATGGAAAGTAAGCAAGTAGTGGCAGTAATATTAGGCGGCGGTGCTGGCAGCAGGCTGTACCCGCTTACAGCTACAAGAAGTAAGCCTGCAGTGCCTATTGCAGGTAAATACCGGCTGGTGGATATCCCTATCTCCAATTGCATCAACAGCAATATCAACCGCATGTTTGTATTGACGCAGTACAACTCTGCATCGCTTAATAAACATATAAAAAATACCTACCAGTTCAGTGGTTTCAGTACCGGCTTTGTAGATATTCTTGCAGCCGAGCAAACACCGGACAGCCTGGGCTGGTTTCAGGGTACAGCAGATGCCGTAAGGCAATCGCTTAAGCATATCCATAAAAATGATTTTGATTATGTGCTCATCCTAAGTGGCGATCAGTTGTACCAGATGGATTTTGCCGAAATGATAGATAACCATACAAAGAGCGGGGCAGATATTTCCATTGCCACCATTCCTGTTGGTGAAAGAGATGCTCCGGAATTTGGCATTTTAAAAACAGACGAAACGCATGCCATTACTTCTTTTATAGAAAAGCCTTCTAAAGATTTATTGCCTTTATGGACAAGCGATACAGGCGAAGCAATGAATGAACAGGGCAGGCATTACCTTGCTTCTATGGGTATTTATATTTTTAACCGCAAATTATTATTTGAGCTGTTAGAACAAGAAAAAAAAGATGCCACTGACTTTGGAAAAGAAATTATTCCGGATGCCATAAATAAATATAAAGTACTTAGCTACCAGTATGATGGCTATTGGACAGACATAGGAAATATTTATTCTTTTTTTGAAGCCAACCTTGCCCTTACGCTGGAACTGCCGCCATTTAATTTATTTGACGAAACCAGGATGGTGTATAGCCGTGCCCGTATGCTGCCCCCCAGCAAAATCAGCGGCACAAGGTTTACGCATACCATTTTTGCCGAAGGAACCATCATTAATGCAGACAGTATTGAAAATTCTGTAGTAGGCATACGCAGCAGGATAGGAGCCGGAAGCGTTATTGAAAGCTGCTATATCATGGGCAACGATTTTTACGAAACCCTTGAAGAGATTAATTACAATTTGTTAAAAGGAATTCCAAAAATTGGTATAGGCGATAACTGCCATTTAAAAAATGTAATTGTAGATAAAGACTGTCGTATAGGCAATAACGTTATCATTAATGGTGGCACACATTTGCCAGATGCAGACCATTCTTTGTATGCCATTAAAGACGGTATTGTAGTAATAAAAAAAGGAGCCGTAGTGGCAGATGGGTTTGTGATATAGAAAATAACAGAAGATAAAAGCCTGCGTTTTTTTACAACAAATAACGCAGGCTTTTAATCAATAGCAGATTTATTTAATCAGTTTTACATTTACAGCATTAGCGCCCTTAGGCCCCATTTCCACTTCAAAACTTACTTTGTTATTTTCTTTTATTTCTTCTGTTGTTGCATTAATATGAACAAAAACACTTTGCTGTGTTTCCATATCTTTTATAAAGCCATAACCCTTTTCGCCATTAAAATGTGTAACAATTCCTTTACGGATAAGATCATCAGGGTTAGGCGCTTCCTGCCTCGGTACACCAATCTCAATATCCTCGGCATTTACCACAATTTTTTTTCTTGGGTCTGGTGGCTTTGAAGAAAGATTACCATTCTCATCCAAATAAGCAAACATACTTTCCAGGTTATCACCGCTCTTGCTGTTTTCTTTACGCTCCTGTTTTTTTTCTGCTTTCTCTTTCCTGCTTTGTTTCTTTTTCTTTTCTCTTTCTTTTTTGTTCCATGTTTCTGCCATAGTACTTTACTGCTTTGTTTTAAATTAATGTTGATGAAGTGATGTAAACCTGATAAAAAAAGATCATTTTTTGAGCAGATTAGGTTAAAGGTAATGCAATATTTCCCCGTTCTGTAACTTAACAGCAAAGTTAATGCGGGCAAATGATCCCGCCCTATCAAAATTTTATAAAAATGCTGTGGAAAATGAAGAAATTACCACTAATGCCTCAAAATATAAGCTATATCAGGATGCCTTTTTTTGTATTCTCACCTGCATGGCAAAATTATAGGTATCTAATGGGGTGCAGATAATTTGTCCGGGGCTTACAAAGCTCAGATAGTTTTGTAATTTTTCTTTTGTAAATCGCTGAGACCAAAATTTTTCTTTGGTTGCAGTAAAGCTATCCTGTGCATCTGTAATTATTTCCATCCCCAGTTTTTTATAAAACGCTTCCTGTTTTTTTCTGCTGCTGTCGTTATCAATGTAGCAGGAGCCAATAATAATTTCTCCCCCGGGGTTTAAAAGATCATAAGCATCTGAAAAAATCTGTTGAAATCTTTCATTTTTTGTCAGATCCAGTCTTTTGCCTGATCCTTTATAGGTTTCAAAAGGAAAATTTTCCGGATAAAAATTTCCTGCGGTAAACCAGGTTGTAATAATTACATCAACCTTTTTAGATAATTTTTTTAAATCATGCGCCTCTAAAAAACTAACCCGTACCTTATCCTGGATATTCAAATCTTTGATAACTTTATTGGAAATGGCCAGGCAGGGTTCTGCATTATCAATTCCATGATAAGAAGCCACGCTGTCCCAGATTTCTTTTATACCACACAGGTGTTTTACAATGCGTGCACTGCCTATGCCAATATCTAAAATAGAAATGGGCATTTTTTTAATGCAGGATAATTCGTTGATTACTTTTTTAAACTCTATAAATTCGGCCCATTGTGTTTGCAATTGTTCTTCAGGTATAAAATCTTTGTCAAATGATTTTTCAACCGAATTTTCTGTATCGTATATACTCATGTTTAAAAAATTTAAACGGTACTGCAATTATTGTATGCATTATCCAGTCTTAAAATTAATTACAAAAATTTAGACTTCAACTCCAATAATTTTATCGAATTTCGTTTCTATGATTTTGTTGAACCAGGATTGGCATATTAAAAATACATTTTGTTTCAGATTAAAAAAACAAAGCTGGCTTTTGATTATTTAAAATTATAAACCCAAACAACGATATGAAAAATATCTTTCAACTGTTACTGCTTATCAGTTTTTTTTCAGCAAAAGCGCAAAATAATTATCTTCTTACAGGCACTTATACCAGCGGCAAAAGCGAAGGTATTTATGTTTATAATTTCAACAGTGCCACCGGCGATTTTTCTTATGTAAGCAAAATTAAATCTCCCAATCCTTCTTACCTCGCTGTATCGCCCAACCAGCAATTTGTATATGCAGTAAATGAAGAAGGCAAAAATAATAAGGGTGGCAGCGTGGTTGCCTATCGTTTTAATAAAACTACAGGCGAGCTTACGATGATAAACCAGCAGCTATCCGGCGGCGATGATCCCTGTTATGTAGCCGTTGATAAAACCGGCAAATGGGTAACTGCAGGCAATTATACCGGAGGCAGCGTTGTTGTTTTGCCTGTGCTTGCCAATGGCGGCCTGGGAGAAGTGAGTACGCAAATACAACATACCGGCAGTAGTATAAATAAAGAAAGGCAGGAAAAAGCTCATGTGCATTGTACATTTTTTTCAAAAGACAACCGCTTTTTATTTGTTCCTGATCTTGGTATAGATAAAGTAATGATTTATTCTTTTAATAAAAAAAATGGTAAGCTCATACCGGCACCACAGCCTTTTGCAAAATCAAAAGATGGGGCCGGGCCAAGGCATATAGATTTTCACCCCAATAATAAATATGCTTACCTGATGCAGGAATTAACCGGAACAGTAGTTGTTTATAAATACAATAATGGAAGGCTTACTGCTATTCAAAACATCAGTGCTGCACCAAAAGATTTTACAGGATTTATGGGCAGTGCAGATATACATGTTTCCCCGGACGGAAAATTTTTGTATTGCAGCAACAGGGGAGAATCCAATAGCATTACAATTTTTAAAATAAACCCTGATGATGGAACGCTGACTGTAACAGGCCACCAGCCAACACTTGGGCAGGCTCCACGTAATTTTAATTTCGATCCTTCCGGTAATTTTCTATTAGTTGCCAATCAAAACAGCGACAATATTATTATTTTCAAAAGAGATAAACAAACTGGTCTGTTGACAGATACTGGAAAGAAAATTGAAGTAGGTAATCCTGTTTGTTTAAAGTGGATTACGAAGTGATTCTTGTTTCGGAAAATATATAAACAGGAATGTTTTTTACTCACTTACTGTTTTGCATAAATTGAATAATCTGTTTGTAACGGGGGTTCCAGCTCCAAAAAAACTGCAGTATCATGGGGATATGTTTTTTTCCTTTTAATATTTGATAGTCTGTGTTGGGAGCAAAAGCCCTTAAAGCATTTATGAATTTTTCATTGGATTTTTTTATAGATGGATAAGTTTTTTCGCCCTGGTAAATAAGCATCGGCGGCATAGCCTGATGTAGATAATAGATAGGTGTTGCTTTTTTCCAGATGGATGCATCCTTTGTAAAAGTGCTGAAATAAGTATGTCCTTCTTCAAAATTTTCTTCTTTTAAATAATTATACATATCAAGCCCGGCGGCATCTATAAGAATGGTTCCTTTTATAGGATTAACAATGCCCAGGCTGTCAAAATATTGATTATCCAAAGATATCAGTGCTGCAAGATGTCCGCCGGCAGAATGCCCTGAGATAAATATTTTCTCCGGGTTACCGCCATACTGTTTAATATTTTCCTTAACCCATTTAACAGCAGTGGCTGAAGCAAATGCCATTTCTTTATAAGTAGCTTTTGGGCTAAGGGGGTAATCAATAATAACGCTTACAACATTTTTTCGTGCCAGGCGGGTTCCAAAAAAACTGTACAAACCACGCTTGCCCGAATTCCAGGCGCCGCCATGTATAAAAATAAAAACATCTTTCAATTCTTTGTGCTTTCCGGGGGCAAAAATATTTAACCGCTGAGAAGCAATGCCGCTTAAAGAGCCTGCTTTTAAGTATTCAATGGCTTTTGATCTTTTAATTGATCTAAAAGCACAACTGCTGAAAATAACAAATAGAAAGGAAGCTGCTGTTAAAAATATAAAATGATAAGGGATTGTTTTGATGTTGATTTTTTTAAAAGATTAAAAGCACAAATATTGCCTGATAAAGAACGAAAAAATAACTGCCCCGGATTTTTTAAATACTTGTAATTATACCAAAATACTTCTTAAAAAAGTTCGCAACAATTAATGCACCTGTTTCCACTTATACTTTAATTTTTGTTGGTTCATTCTTTTTGCAGAAATTGAGATGCACAAAATTTTATGCCATGAGAAAAATTTTCTTCCTGTTCTTCAGTATCCTGTACCTGTTTACAACAGCTCAAAAAATTTCATTGGATAGGTTTAAGAATTTAAAACCCCGCAGCATTGGCCCTGCCGGCATGAGTGGCCGGGTAACCAGTATTGATGCGCTGGTGGCCAATCCTGATATTATTTATTTGGGTACAGCTTCTGGCGGCGTATGGAAAACAGAAAATGCAGGCAATAGCTGGCAACCCATTTTTGATGATCAGTCTATTTTAAATATTGGCTCTGTAAGCATACAGCAAAGCAATCCCTCTGTGTTGTGGGTGGGCACAGGCGAAGGCAACCCAAGAAACTCACTGAACATTGGTGCAGGCATTTTTAAAAGTTTAGATGGCGGCAAAACATGGAAAATGATGGGGCTTGAAAAAACAAGGAACATTCACCGCATTATTATTGACCCCACTGATCCTAATATCGTATATGCGGCAGCGATAGGTAACCCTTACAGCGAGCATCCGGAGAGGGGAGTATATAAAACTACTGATGGCGGCGATACCTGGAAACTTATTTTACACACCAACGATACCAGTGGGTGTGCCGATCTGGTGATGGATCCATCTAACCCCAATAAATTATTAGCCAATATGTGGCAACACCGCCGTACGCCTTATAGTTTTAAAAGTGGCGGCCCCGGCAGCGGTTTGTACATTACTTATAATGGAGGAAAAAATTGGAAAAAACTCGGCAAACAAGAAGGATTACCCGAAGGTGATTATGGCCGTATTGGCATTGCCATTGCACCCAGCGACCCCCGCCGTATTTACGCCATGGTGGAATCTAAAAAGAATGGATTGTATAAAACAGATGATGGTGGTTTTAAATGGGAACTGGTAAACAGTAATGCCAGCGATGTTACCAACCGGGCGTTTTATTTTCAGGAAATAAGAGTGGACTCTAAAAATGAAAACAGGCTGTAC
>JANLQE010000356.1:0-4578 GCA_031367625.1 Bacteroidota bacterium | reverse complement strand
CACCAATTAAGCCACTTGTAAGATCGGAAATAATATCACCAAATAAATTTTCCATAACCAAAACGTCAAATTGTTCAGGATTCATCACAAGTTTCATAGCTGTTGAATCAACAATAGACTCATCATAAGCTATATCTGGGTAACCTCTAGCAATACGTCTTGCTACCTCCAAAAATAAGCCATCACTCATTTTTAAAATATTAGCTTTGTGAACAGCAGTAACTTTTTTACGATTATATTTAAAAATAATCAACTCTTATCAATATTTGGAAAAACCGCAGATACCATGATGATAAAAGGCAAAATAACCACTAAATAAATGCTTGGTTGTTTTACCAGTTCCCCTTCAAATAAAGCGCTTGTAAAAATAATGTAGGTGCGTATGCAATAAGCCAGCAGCAAAGCTCCCATAAAAATATTTAACCGTTTTGCTCCCATCTTTGGCACCAGCATACATGCTAAAATAATGATGCTGATAACCGTAATAGTAACGCCTGCTTTGCCATAATAATTACCGGTAGTAAATTTAGTAACATTAAAACCGGTAAACGTTTCATTAATATTATTGTAATGCACCCAGGGCATAAAACATGCGGCAATCAATGCAAGGCATGTTATGATACCGGTGTAATGTAAAAATTTATTTATCATAATAATTGAGAAAACAATTGCTGCAAAATAAACAGAAGCTGCAAATTTTTTATGCAGCATTGTCTTGCAAACTCTATTAATTTATTATCAATACCGGGTATGCAGTGGTTCACCTTTGCATAACTCAACACTGTTTATCAAAGATATTACTTTGTAATTAATACCAGGTAACAGCCCACAAAAGTGCATTGGATTTTATTGTTTTTAAACTCTATAATTATAAAGACCCTCCTTCTACCAACACCGCATCGGTAGTAACTTCCTGTATAAATGTGCTGCCTCCCAGGCAGGCAAGCATAGTAGTAAAAGCCAGCTTTCCCAATTCGTAACCACTTGTTTTTACATAGGTTATTTCAGGGTAATATAGTTTTGGTAAAAAGCCATTGCTAATGGCAATTATGCTGATATCTTCAGGAATACGCAACCTGTTTTTTTGAATTGATTTCATTACGCCGGTTAATATTTCATCACTCATACAAAAAATGCTGTCAGGCTTTTGCAAAAGATATTTATCTGTCATCTTTTCTGCTTCTCCGGCACTGGAAACATGCACGTTTTGCACACTAATTTTATTAATTTTTTTATTACAGGTTTCTGTAAAAGCGGCCAGTCTTTTTTTGGTGATCAATAGCTGAGGGTTGCCAAACAGTGCCAGTATTTTTTTCTTGTTTTTAGCTAAGAGGGTATTTGCAGCAATTGTAGCAGATAAAGTATCCGCTACACAAACTTTATTACAGTTGCCGGCATCCGGTACTTTATCAAAAAAAATAACCGGTATATCCTGTTCTTTTAATTTGGTATATGCATCAATGCTGGTAGTGTTTGAAGATAAGCAGGCAAACAGACCGGTTATCCTGTTTTGCCGGCAAAGCTTAATATTCTCCAGTTCTATGGCAGCATTATCGCCCGACTGCAGAATCAGCAGCGAATAATTATTTTTCCGGCTTTCCTCTTCTACTGAAGCAATAAAAGAATCATAAAAATAATTGGATATAGAAGGTACAATAAGGCCAAACACATTATTCTTCCGGGTGCGCAGATGGATGGCATTTACATTAGGCTCATAGTCCAGCAAATTAGCAATCTCTACTACTTTTTGTTTTGTATTCTCAGAAATATCAGGATGGTTTTTAAGCGCTCTGGATATGGTTGAAATACTTAACCCAAGAACTTCTGATATCTTTTTTAAGGTAGTGTTGGTCATTATTATATCTTGTAAAGAAATTTTATATTTAAATCTGCACAGCAACGGTTACCGCAACCATATTCGCAAACGATTGCGCTAATATATTGATTTTTGGAGATAACTAAATGCAAAATTAAAATAACTTCATACTGTTTATTAAAACGCTGTTAAAAATGAACAATATAAAATGCTATGCGTTTTAATTAACACTAATCAACGGGTCTTCGATTTTTTTAATTCATAAAAACCATTCTATTATGCTTCTTGCTTTAATGAGAAAAACTGCTATGCTATTACTGGTTATTTTTGGTTGTACCAGTCTGGCTTTTTCCCAAACAACCGTATCTGGAACTGTAACAGATAAAAAAGGCGAACCGCAGGCTGGTATTACGGTATCTGTCCGTGGTACAAAAATGGCCACTTCTACCAATGCACAAGGGTCTTACACTTTAAACAACGTGCCTGCAGATGCGGTGCTTGTGTTTACGGGTGCAGGCATTACCAAATTACAGCAAGGGGTAAATGGTAAGTCAACATTAAATGTTGAAGTAGAAACCAGCGTTAGTAATTTAAATGAAGTGGTGGTGATCGGTTATGGTACCGCCAGGAAGAAAGACCTTACAGGTGCAGTATCTACCGTACAGGCAAAAGATTTTAATAAAGGTACTTACACTTCCGCCGATCAGTTGATACAGGGTAAGGTATCGGGTGTACAAATAATAAATAACAGTGGCCAGCCAGGTGGTGCAACTACGGTGAAAATCAGAGGCGCTTCTGCGCTTACTGGTAGTGGGCAACCATTATATGTTGTTGACGGTGTTCCTTTAGATGGCAGGTCTGCCCGCCCGGGTATAGGTGATATAGGTGTAGGTGGCAGCAATCCGGGAAGTAATCCTTTAAACTTTATTAATCCTTCTGATATTGCTTCTATTGATGTATTGAAAGATGCATCAGCTACAGCTATATATGGATCAAGAGCTGCCTATGGAGTGGTATTGATTACAACAAAAAAGGGTAAATCTGGCGAGCCTAAATTAGAGTTAAGTTCCTCTCTTGGCTTTTCAAAAATTTCTAAGAGGATTAAGGTACTGGACGCACAACAATTTCGTGAAGCCTTAGTGTATTACAATTTAGGTAGTGGTGGTGACAAAGGATCAAACGTAAATGCGCTGGATGCTATTTTAAGAACCGGGCTTGTACAAAATTATAATCTTGGGGTAAGTGGTGGTAATGAAAACGCTAAGTACAGGTTTTCCTTTGGTGTTTTAGACCAGGAAGGTATTGTTAGGAAAACGGGTATTAAAAAATACACCGCAAACCTCAGTGGTAATTTTAAATTTTTAGAAAGCAAAAAATTAGGGTTAGACATTAATATTATTCCCAGCCAATACACAGAAAACATTGCGCCCATTTCTAATGATGCAGGTTCAAGAGGTAGTTTGATAGGTAACGCACTCCAGTGGAACCCCACAGAAAACTTGATCATTAGGAAACCTAATGGACAGGATTCATTTAATGTTGCTGTCGGAGGCGATTTAATTAATCCTCTCGCTGTTTCAGAAGCTATTACAGATAAGGCAAGGGTAACCACCATATTGGCCAGTATATCTCCATATTTTAAATTAACTAAAGACTTAGAATACCGGTTTCTTTACAGCGTTAATTATAGTACAGGCCAAAGAGGCACAACTATACAGCCATTTATTAATTTTAATGATGTTTACGGAAAAGGTAGAGTAAGATTAGCGCAAAGCCAGCTATCTACACAACAGATTACTCATACTTTAAACTACAATAAAAAAATAATAAAAGATCTTAACCTTAATGCTGTTGCAGGTTTTGAATACCTTAAATTTCAGAACAAAGGCAACGACTTATCTGGTTATGGGGTGACTGCAGGAGGCTTTGGAAATTTTGGATTAAATTATGAAGATTACATACAATTTACGAATCCTACTAACAGATCAATTGGGTCTTATTCGGATCCAACTAACGAACTGCAATCTTATTTTGTAAGAGCAGCTTTTAACTACCAGGACAAATACCTGCTTACCGGAACTTTCAGGGCAGATGGATCTACTAAATTCGGTAAAAATAATAAATACGG
This sequence comes from Bacteroidota bacterium, assembly GCA_031367625.1. Classification (GTDB taxonomy): domain Bacteria; phylum Bacteroidota; class Bacteroidia; order Chitinophagales; family Chitinophagaceae; genus Ferruginibacter. The sequence continues at coordinate 634 of JANLQE010000356.1, read as the reverse complement.
ATATTTTCCCTCTTTTAGTGCTGCATGGAATATCAGCAAAGAAGATTTTTTCCACTTTGATATAATCAATTCCTTAAAGCTGCGTGCCGGTTGGGGTAAAACGGGTAACCAGGAATTTCCTTCCGGGTCTGCACAGTTTAGGTATTCATTTTCTGGAAATGGAACCGGAGGATTCATTGCAGCAAACAGCGCTAACCCTGAGTTGAAATGGCAATCCGACAGGCAATATAATATTGGGATGGATATGAGTCTCTTAAAAAACCGCATAACATTTACCGTAGATTATTTCAACAAAAGAACAACTGACCTGTTATTTCCAAGCGAGCCCGCTTACCCGGCTGCACCCGGAGGAGCAGTAAAATGGGTTAATCTGAACGGTAATATAGATAATAAAGGATTAGAAGCCGCTGTAAATGCCACTATTATCTCTAAAAAGGATTTTTCATGGGATTTAGGGGTTAATAGCACTTTTGTTAAAAATGAAGTTTCTAACCTTACACTTTCCATCAACACAGGGGGGCTGCATGGCCAGGGAATTACAGGTACTACCGTGGAGGTAATTAAGAATGGGTTACCCATAAATGCCTTTTTTACCAAGAGGTTTGATGGTTTTAGCAAAGATGGATTTGCTATT
>JANLQE010000137.1:0-8665 GCA_031367625.1 Bacteroidota bacterium | reverse complement strand
GGGGCTGGTTTTATATACCCGCAAATATGATGGGGTATATCATTTGCCTGCTGGCGATAATATTTATGGTGCCTATAGTAATGGCTGCAGACCGGAACGCCCATTCTGTTACAGATGAATTGTATAATATTTTTGTATTTGCTACCTGCGCCGCTTTCTGGTGGAAATGGGTGGTAGAGAAAACAAGCAAATAATTTTTTATGACCAGATTATTAAAGTCGTTTGGCCATGCCTGGCGTGGAATAAAATATTGCCTGGCATACGAACAGAATTTTAAACTGCATGTTGCAGCAGGAAGTATAGCAATTGCGTTGGCATTTTTTCTCCAGTGCTCTCCAGTGGAATGGATGATTATACTGCTATGCACAGCATTGGTACTTTGTCTGGAAATGCTGAATTCTGCAATTGAAAAATTTTGTGATATGACGCAAAAAGACTTTCATCAGCAAATAAAGATTATAAAAGATGTAGCTGCCGGAGCAGTTTTAATTGCATCTGTGGTTGCTGCTGTTTGTGGAGCTGTTATTTTTCTTCCAAAGCTCCTGCATTTTTTTTAACAGTAATAAAATTTTTAAAAAATGAAATCACTTAATTCGTTTAACCGTTTGCTGGCCGTATTTTTTGTATTTATAGGGTTGCTCATTGCTTTCAGAATATTTTATACCGGCACCCTGGTGCATCTTTTTATATGCTGGAATATTTTTTTGGCCTGGATACCTTATACACTCAGCAATTTTTTTGCAGAAGTAAAACAGAAAGCAAAATGGAAACAATCTTTTTTGTTTGTAAGCTGGCTCTTGTTCTTCCCCAATGCGCTGTATATTGTAACAGACCTTATTCATATTGAAGATAACAAAGATATTCCTGTGTGGTATGATGCGGTGTTATTATTTGCATCATCATTTATTGGCATAATGATGGCGTTTGTATCGCTGCGTAAAGTGGAATTTTATTTAAGAGAAATATTTCGCAAAAGGATAGTGGCCATGCTAATTCCACTGATATTATTTATTGCATCTTTTGGTGTTTACTTAGGCAGGTTTGAAAGATGGAATAGTTGGGATGTTATTAAAGATCCGATGGCCCTGGGGCTGAATATTATCAGCCAATTTATTTCGCCGGTTGATCATTACCGCACCTGGGCCATCACTATTTTGTTTACAGCAATTTACACCCTGCTGTATTTCTTTTTAAAAATATTGCCCCAAGCTTTTGCAGAAAATCCTTTACCGCAGAGGGCTGAGAAAAAATGAGTTGACGCAGAGATTATTTGAATCTCTTCCTAAACTTATTTCTCTGCGCTAAAGAATTAAAAATCTAATCCAAGGGCTACATACATTACCGGTTTGCCTTTAAAGAAACCACTCATAGGCCAGCCTGCATCAAACTTTACAAAGTAACCAAGCAATGTGCTTCTTGCGCCAAAACCATAGCCACCGGCAAATGGCCCTATGCCACCGGCTTTCAATTTTACAACAGCACCGTTGCTTAAAGATCCATAAGATACCTGGGGTCTTTTAATACTGTTATAACCCCCGTTCCATGCGGTACCCAAATCTATAAACTGTGTAATTTGAAAATTGCGCACGAATGGATTGTTAACTGTTTTATCAAAAAAGGTAGATATTACAGGCAGCCTGAACTCACTGTTTAAAACAAGTGCATTATTTCCGTTGGCTACGTTTTGAATATATCCACGCATATTTACTGCCAGGCTTTGAAAAGCATAATCCTGGTCCTGCGCTGGTTGATTGGTTTCATCAAAATACCGGAAGCCGCCGTTACTTTTTACATTGTTTCCAAACATCAGCCATCCATCCACGCCACCGAGGTAGTAAATTAATTTTTGGTTGCCGAAACTAAAATCGCCTGCTGCCCTGCCTGCCCAAATAAAATTACGGTATATGGGATAATAATATCTTGCATCAAAACCTACATTGTATGTATTGCGGCCTGCGGCTGTTTGTAACTTACTTATTTGCGTATTCCAGTCAGCATAAATTTTATACCGCAAGCCGTTCCATATATTCATTGCAGGGTTAAGGCTATTGTCATACACAAATTCTAAGTGGCTTACAGAATAAAGTGGTTTATAATCCGCAGCAGCGGCAGTTTGTTGATCAACACTTGAGAAAACAAATCTTTCTGACCGGATGCCCGTAGAAAAGCGGATGCTTTTTGCAACATCAAAAGGGTATGCAACATTTGCCTGGTATAAGTTAGTAAAATCTTTTCCGCGAAAATTGCCTTGTGCTAAAAACCCCTGCACATTTCTGTAATAAGAAGCACCCCAATCTATCCGGCGTTTTAAGTTCTGATAATTCAGAAACCATTCATTGTCTTTTAAGTTGGTGCCAATTTTAAAAGCGCCGTTTATTTTTATATCTTCTAAAAGATCTGATGTGCCTAAGGTAATGAGGCCATTTAAGGGCGAACCACTGTTAAGCATAATTGGGCCACTGCCGCCTCCATAAGCCTGGTAACGGTTTATAAGTACTGAGTTATTAAAACTTACAGAACCATAGTCAACAGAAAATTTTATAGGTTTGTATTTGTATAATTTTGCAGATTCCAACACGGATGGTTCTTTGTAAGCAGGTGTTGCGGTTGTTACTGCATTCGCTGTTTTTGTGCTGTCTGTTTTTTCGTTTCCAAATTCATTTTGAAAAAAGTCGTTTTGTTTTTTTGCTGTATCAGTTACAGGGTTAAGCCCTTTTATTTTATCAGAATTAGTGCCGGGGGCTACAGTTGTAAGCCTGCTCTCCCGCATTAATTTTTTTGCATACTCAGTTGGCTGCGCAGTTATATTGCGGCGGTTTAAAGTAACCTCATCTATTTTTAATTTGTACAAAATCTTTTCGTCACTTTGCCTCGTTACTTCACTTACCTGGTTGTTATCGCCGGCTATCCTGCTTTCGGCAAGGCCACTTGGGTAATTGCTTAACGGAAAAGTATAAGCAGAATCTTCTGATACAGAAACAACCGCAATAGAGTCAACATCTGTTTTTTTATACACTCTTAATGTGCTGTCCACATCTTTTGCAGATGGGTTCCTTAATATTTCTCCGCCGATTAAAACAAGGGTATCCAGGCCGGCTTTTTTGCTGGTAAAAAATCCTGCGTAGCGGTTGGCAATACCGTTTTCGTCGCTCACAAACGTAAAGTGGCTTTGGTTGTACTGTGTAGGATATCTTGCATTACCGTATTTTAAATTTGATAATTGTGATATTTGGTTCAGCTCGGGCTTATTGCCAAAATCGGTTATCAAAAAAATATTAAAACGGTTATTGCTGGGTAAAACAGTATCGCCGCTTTTTGCAAAAGCAGATGGCCTGTTACTGCTGAAAATAATACCGGTTTTATTGGGAAAAGCTACAAAAGATGCATCAAGGTTATCATATACATCATTGGTAATTTGTTTTATTTTTTCATTTTCAATATTAAGGGTGTAAATATCTGCATGGCCGTTTTTTACAGCAGATAATAAAAGCGTGCGGCTATCCAGCCCGTATTTTACATCCTGTACCTGATCAAGTTTATCCGTTAAATCTATTTTGTATTGTTTTATCCGGGTGATGATATCATACACAAATAATTTCAGCCTGCCTTCTTCTGCATAAATTACGGTAATGCGGGTGCCTTTTGGGTCCCAGGCCATTAAAGGATAGTTTGGGTTCATCTGATTCTCATAAGTGCGAACGCCGTATTTAAGCAAAGTTTTATATTCAAAATCATCATTTAATAAAACACGTACAATGCCTTTTTTAAATTGTGTTACTACAAATGAGTTATTTTTTTTGTTTGGGTTTACATTAAAGCGGTAATAATTTAAACGCTTGCTTATGTCAAACCCATCAATATAATTTCCTTTGGGATAAGCTTTTCTGCGGGTAATGTCTTTGTAATATTTCTCCTCCTGGTATTCCATAAATTCCTTAAGCAAATCATTAAATTTCATTTTAGTAATTTGCTGGCTGGCCTTATTCAAATTTTTATAAACTCTTGCCAGGTAAAGAAAATAAGTAACGTTTTCTTTTTTATATTTCTCTTCTATAAAATACCAGAACGCATGGCCTGCAAGCAGTGGCCTTGCAAAGGAAAGGCTTGAAAATTTATTGTAATTACCGCTTAGTATTTCGCTTTTTAAATCATCATCAAAATCGGTACTCCAGTTTTCACCAAGGTAGGCAACATAGCCATCAGTAAGCCATACAGGTAAATCTAGCAGGGCCTGGTTGCCCGCTACTTCCCCCAAATCATCTCCAAACAAAACATTTTTGGTAATGATGTCTGCAATACCCTGGCGTACCTGCCTTTTTAAATTAGCGTGATTGGCATCGTAATAAATAACCATTTTATTATTTACTAATCTTGTAACGCCACCGGAGCTTAGTATGCTGCTTTCCAGGCCTATATTTGTTTGCTGAAAATCTGCATAATGATTATACAAAATAATATTTGCCCTGCGCTGCAGGCTGTATTCTGCTGCAGCTTCCAGTTGAGGCAATTCTTTTTCTGCAGCCTGCGCTGTAAATTTTGCAAGCTCCTGCCCACCTTCATTAAAGTAAACATTAAAGTTTTTGGTTTGGTAGTACTGCCACTTAAATTTTTTATATTGAATCCTGTTTTTGCCAAATTGCACACCATTCACCTGTGCATTGCTTACAACTGCTGCTGCAATGAAAATAAATGAAATAAAAAATATTCTGCTGAACTTTGCCATACTAATAAGTTGATATTGAGTATTAAAATTACTTTATTACCGTTAACCGTTAAAATCTTTTAAAACTATTTGCATGTTACAAATAAAATCATTCGTTTTTAGCTCTATCCAGGAAAACACCTATATACTTTACAATGAGTTTAACGATTGCATCATTATAGACCCTGGTTGTTATTTTGATGAAGAAAAAGAAGCACTGGTAAATTATATAGAAAACAGTAGTTTAAAGCCTCAAATACTGCTTAACACTCACTGCCACCTGGATCATGTATTTGGAAATAAATTTATAGCTGAAAAATACGGGCTTAATCTGCAGCTTCATGAAAACGAAAAAGCCGTGTTGGAATTTGCTCCCACCAGCGGTTTAATGTATAATATGCCTTTTGATAATTATACGGGAGAACTGGTTTTTATAAAGGAAGGGGATATTATAAAATTGGGGAATGATGAACTGAAAGCATTGCTAACACCCGGCCACAGCCCCGGAAGCCTTAGTTTTTACAGCCAAAAAGATGGGTTTGTAATAAGTGGCGATGCGTTATTTTACAGAAGTATTGGCCGTACCGATTTGCCGGGGGGTAATCATCAAACATTAGTTGATAGTATAAAAAACCAACTGTTGATTTTGCCAGGCCACACAAAAGTATTTAGTGGCCATGGTCCTGCTACCAGTGTTGAAAGTGAGAAAACAGGTAACCCTTTTTTGCAATAGGTTATAATATTTGCTGGTTAATTTTATTTTTTTCCATGCACAATTCTATCAAAACCCCATTGGTTTCTTTTGGATGCAGAAAGCAAACTAATTTATTATCAGCCCCGGGCTTGGGTGTTTCATTCAGTAATACAAAGCCCTCTGCCTGCAACCTTTTCATTTCGGCATAAATATCTTCTACTTCAAAAGCAATATGGTGTATGCCTTCGCCTTTTTTATCAATGAACCTGTTGATAACACCGGTTTCCGTAATGCTTTCAATCAATTCTATCTTTGCATTTCCTATTTTAAAAAAGGCAGTATTTACCTGTTCCGATTCCACCATTTCTGTCTTGTAACACTGACTATTCAGCAGCTTTTCAAATAACGGAACGGCATTTGCAAAATCCTTTACAGCAATACCTATATGTTCTACTTTATGCATATTTTTTATTTATCAGGTTTGTATTTACGAAATCGGGTAAAACGGAAATGGCAACAGTTTCCGTGCTAAAAATAGAACCTTTTATAGTAAATTTGCGTTATAAGGATAACTTAAATTTTATACAATATAATATGTTGAAACTTCCTATTTATTTGGATAACAATGCCACTACACCAATGGATCCCCGTGTGTTGGAAACTATGACGCCGTATTTTCTACAGCATTTTGGTAATGCGGCCAGCCGCAATCATCCTTTTGGATGGGAAGCAGAAGAGGCAGTAGATTATGCCAGGGAGCAGGTGGCAAAATTGATTGGCGCTGATCCCAAAGAAATTATTTTTACATCAGGCGCTACGGAGGCCGATAACCTTGGTATTAAAGGGGTGTTTGAAATGTATGCCAGCAAGGGCAATCATATTATTACAGCAACAACAGAACACAAAGCTGTTTTGGATACCTGCAGGCATATAGAAAAATCGGGTGGAGATGTAACTTATTTAGAGGTACAACCGGATGGCTTAATAGATTTAAAAGAACTGGAAGCGGCTATTAAACCTACCACTATTCTTATTGCCATTATGTATGCCAATAACGAAATTGGAACCGTAATGCCTATTAAAGAAATAAGTGCCATTGCCCGCAAACACGGTGTGTTGGTTTTTACTGATGCTACACAGGCGGTAGGTAAAATACCGGTTGATGTAAATAAAGATGGTATTGATTTAATGGCATTTACTGCACATAAAATGTACGGCCCCAAAGGCGTTGGTGCATTATATGTACGCCGTAAAAACCCAAGGGTAAAAGTTACTGCACAAATAGATGGCGGCGGCCACGAGCGTGGCATGAGAAGCGGTACTTTAAATGTACCCGGCATTGTAGGCTTTGGTAAAGCGTGTGAGCTGTGTATGCTGGATATGGAAGCTGATACAAAAAGAATAACCAAATTAAGGGATAAATTAGAAACGGCTTTATTGTTACTGGAAGAAGCGTATGTAAATGGTAGCCGTGAGCACCGGCTGCCGCATGTAGCCAATATTTCTTTTAAGCATGTAGAAGGTGAAGGGTTGCTGATGGGATTTAATAAAAACATTGCATTGAGTTCAGGGTCGGCTTGTACTTCGGCATCGCTGGAACCCAGTTATGTTTTAAAAGCGCTTGGTTTGGGAGATGATCTGGCACACAGTTCGCTGCGTTTTGGTTTAAGCAGGTTTACAACAGAAGAAGAAATAGATTATACTATAAAAGCCATCAGCGAAACCGTAATAAAATTAAGAGAAATGAGTCCTCTTTGGGAAATGTATAAAGAAGGTATAGATCTTACTACTATTGAATGGGCAGCACATTAAAAATGTAAATAAGTAAATAAAAGTATAAATGGTATTAACCGTACTTTATAAACTTTAAACTTTATAAACTTTAAACTTAAAATTATGTCATACTCAGAAAAAGTTATCGATCATTACCAAAACCCAAAAAATGTGGGTACGCTTGATAAATCAAGTAAAAGTGTAGGAACAGGATTAGTAGGTGCACCGGAGTGCGGAGACGTAATGCGTCTGCAGATAGAAGTAGATCATGCTACAGGTATGATAACTGATGCAAAATTTAAAACCTTTGGTTGTGGTTCTGCCATTGCATCTTCATCTTTGGCCACAGAATGGCTTAAGGGTAAGAGTGTAGAGGAGGCTTTGAAAATTGATAACATGGATATCGTGGAGGAATTAAATTTACCGCCGGTAAAAATTCACTGCTCCGTATTGGCAGAAGATGCTATCAAAGCAGCTATCAACGATTACCGTGTAAAAAACGGCATGGAGCAAATCAAGTTTGAAGAAAGCGTAGTGCATTAATGCCCCCTAAAGCCCCCGAAGGGGAAATATGGAGAAGATCATGCAAATGAAAGCGCATTGTTATAATCAAAATGATTTCAGGAAATAATATTAACTAACAAATCTAAGTTTCCTCTATCGGTCACGGGTTATGGATAACAGTATTTACATCAGCGATAAAGCCAAAGAAAAAGTCATCAATCTGATGAAGGATTCCGGCGTTGCAGGCGATCCTGCTTATTTTCTTCGTGTAGGCGTAGTAGGTGGCGGCTGCAGCGGACTAAGTTATAAAATGGATTTCGATAACGAGGAAAAACCAATGGATCAGGTTTTTGAAGACAAGGGTGTAAAAATTGTAACCGATTTAAAAAGTTTTTTATATCTCGTAAATACAGAACTGGAGTTTAGTGACGGATTGAATGGCAAAGGATTTTATTTTAATAATCCCAATGCAAGCCGTAGTTGTGGCTGTGGCGAAAGTTTTGCTGTTTAATAAAAAAATAATTTTTAAAAAAGCCTTCCAATTTTAGGGAGGCTTTTTGGTATGTGTCAATGTATGTCCTGAATAATTGCAGGTGGGGTAAACCTCAATTCTTCGGGTGGGGGAGGCGGCGGTAAATGCCCATATTTCTTTTCATAATATTTTCTGCTGGTATTCCAGGTAGATAATTTTATTTTCTGTGTTTTGGTATCCTTCTTTGCAAAAACGATAGCTGTTCCTTTAATACTGCGTATCGAAATATCATAACCGTTGCTATTGATAATGGCTATTCCTTTTCTGCCATGAGGAGGCAAAGTAGTAATGGGTGGTAAAGGTGGAGCAGGTGGAGCAATGGGATCAAGGGTAGGAGCAGGGGGAGGAATAGGCGGCGGAGGAGGAGGCGGCGGAGCTAAAACCACCAATGGCGGAGCAGGTGGTGGCGGAGCTGCAATGGTACTTTTGGTTTGCGCATTAGCATATATGCCCGCAATAG